>JAITED010000022.1 GCA_031282235.1 Propionibacteriaceae bacterium
ACTACGCACGATATGAATGATCCTGCGGTGTGGGCGAAAGTGGAGGAACTGATTGACATCGGCAACTTGATCGACTATTGGGTGGCCGAGTCATTTGTGACTAACAACGACATCGCCATGAACTGCCGCTTTTTTCAACATCCCGAGGTGGCGGATGGGCGCTGGAGATACGTGCTCTACGACATGGATTACTCCATGTATAACGTGTATGTGAACTACTACTCCTTTGCCACCGACCCCGGAGGGTTGCAGAAAGGGCAGGCACCCTCGACGCTGCTGCGCACGCTGATGCGCAGTGACGTTTTCCGGGAACAGTTTGTGCAGCGGGTGGCGTATCAACTAAACAACATCTGGACGTATGAAAACCTCAAGGCGCGCATGGATGCCATCAGCGCCGTTATCGCTCCGGAGATGCCGCGCAATCAGGCGCGCTGGGGGCTAACCATGTCGGATTGGTACACCGGGTTGGAACGGTTGGAGCGTTTCTCTAAGAACCGTCCCAAGGTGATGGTATCGCAGACCCGCTCGTATTTCGGCTTGTCAGCGGAGCGTACCCAAGAATTATTTGGGGAGGTGGTGTGAGCATGGCTGGGCTGCTGGAACGCGAACGCTCACACAGCGCGTTGCCCACGGTTCCTACGGTTCGCACGGTTCCCACGCTGCAACACATCGGCGCCATCCCCCCACAGGGGCTCAAATATCGGCACGAGATTAAATACCGCATCAGCGAAGCCCAAGCCGAGGTGTTGAAACAGTTGCTGCGCCCGCTGTTGCGCCCCGACAGCAACGCCGACGCATCAGGCAGTTACGTAGTGCGCAGCCTTTACTTCGACACCCCAGACGACAACGCCTATTTCGACAAGATAAATGGGGTGCTATACCGCAAAAAATACCGGATTCGTATCTATAACGGGTCAGCGGCGCGTATCGTATTGGAGTGCAAATACAAGCACAACATGATGACCGCCAAAGTGGGGGCACCGCTCACGCTTAGGCAGGCGCACCAACTGCAACACTGCGAATACGACCAACTGCTCAGGGGCACAAATAGCTCCCCACTAGTAGAGATGGTGCGCGACATGGCGTTAGCGAACCTGCGCCCGGCGGTGATTGTGGAGTATGTACGGGAGGCTTACGTGTATGACGTGTTTGACACCCGTATCACGTTCGACGCGCAAGTGCGCTCCGGGCTGTGGAATCCTGGGCTGTTCGACGTGGCCGGGGTCACTGTGAAAGCGTTCGATCAGGTGGTGTTGGAAGTGAAGTTTAACGAATGTTTGCCAGAACCGCTGGCGTTAGTGCTAGAAAACGCCGCTCTCAGCCGCGAAGCCGTAAGCAAAATGGCGCAAGCCCAAGCAATGAAGTAAACCCGGAACAAAAGACAAGGTAAGAGACAAGGCAGTCACCATGACCATCATCGATATGATAAAAAATAGCGTGTTAAACGAGTTCTCTGGCGTGGTGTCGCCGGTCGGGATGGTGATTGCCCTGCTGGAGGCGTTCATCATTGCGCTGTTCATCATCTTCATCTACCGCCGCACGTTCGCAGGGGTGGTGTTCTCCCGCCAGTTCTGCCTGTCACTGCTGCTGCTCGCCATGGTGACCTCCGCCATCATCCAAACCATCAGCACCAACCTGATGCTCTCGTTGGGTATGGTGGGCGCGCTGTCCATCGTGCGTTTCCGTACCGCTGTCAAAGAGCCGATGGATACGGCGTTCATGTTCTGGGCGGTCACCGCCGGCATCATGACCGGTGCCGGGCTGCATCTGGTGGCGATGCTCGGTTCCGCAGTCTTAGGGTTACTGTTCCTGCTCGGTTTCGCTACCCGCTTCCGCGCCGCCACATCGTACCTAGTGGTGGTGAAATACGACGTGAACTCCGAACCTGCCGCCTTGAGCGCCCTCAAAGGCGCCGCAGTAACAAAACTCAAAAGCAAAACCGTCACCCGTAATCTGGTGGAAGCCACCTACGAATACGAATCCTCCCGCGACGTAAACAACCTACTCACCCAGTTACAAGAACACGAGGGGTTCACCTCCATAGCCGCGTTAGCCTACCGCAACGATTTCGGCGCGTAGCCCTTTTGGAGCCCCCTTTCCTAAAGGGGGTGCCGCCGCAGGCGGCGGGGGTTCTTGGTGAGTGGTGCGGGGAGATAACCCCCGTCAGGCTACGCCTGCCACCCCCTTCAAGGAAGGGGGCTGATAGAGCCTATTATCCCTTTTGTGAGGGGTCTTTTTAGTGAATTAAGGGCATGAGGGGATTAGTCGCGTATCATCGTTGTTCGTGATTACTTCGCTGAACGATTTGTTTGTACGTACCCTGCGCGAGGATCCGGCGGATGCTTTCTTCCCGAGCCATCGGTGGTTGGTGCGCGCTGGCTATATTCGCCCGGTAGCGCCGGGGATTTATTCGTGGATGCCGCTGGGGTTGCGGGTGCTGCGCAAAATTGAGGACATCGTGCGGGAGGAGTTTGACCAGATGGGGGCGCAGGAAGTGCGCTTCCCGGGGCTGTTGCCGCGCGAACCGTATCAGATTACGGGGCGTTGGACGGAGTACGGCGACAACCTGTTTCGGCTGAAAGACCGCAAACAGGCCGATATGTTGCTGGGGCCGACCCATGAGGAGATGTTCACGCTGATGGCGAAAGACGTAGTGCAGAGCTATAAGGATCTGCCGCTCACGCTGTATCAGATTCAGACGAAGTACCGCGACGAGGCGCGCCCGCGCGCCGGACTGCTGCGGGGGCGCGAGTTTGTGATGAAAGATTCGTACTCGTTCGATATGGACGACGCCGGGTTGCGCGCTAGCTATCTGGCGCACCGCGAGGCTTATATCCGTATCTTCGACCGGCTGGGCTTCGACTATCGCATCGTAAAAGCGGACGCGGGAGCGATGGGCGGCAGTGCTTCTGAGGAGTTTTTGGCGTTGGCCGAGAATGGGGAAGATACGTTCGCTTACTCGCCGGGGGGTTATGCGGCCAACGTGGAGGCGGTCACTATCCCCGCGCCGGAACCGGTGGACGCTTCGGACACGCCCGCCGCGCAGGTTGCGGACACCCCGGATGTGCCCACCATCGCCGCGTTAGTGGCGCTCTCCAACGAGCGTTATCCGCGCCCCGACCGGCCTTGGGAAGCATCGGATACCTTGAAAAATGTGGTGATTAAAGTACGCGAGCTGGATGGCAGCAGCTACCCGCTGGTGATTGGGGTGCCGGGAGACCGCGAAGTGGACGAGAAACGCCTAGAGGTGGCGCTCGCCCCCGCCCAATTTGAGCCTTTCACGGAAGCAGATTTCGCCGCGTATCCCGAACTGATACCGGGTTATATCGGCCCGGTGCGCGGGAGCGAGAAGGTGCTGGGTGAAGGCGGCAGCGCTGGGGTGAAGTATCTCACCGACCCCAGAGTGGTGCCCGGCACCCGCTGGGTCACCGGCGCCAACGAGGCGGGCAAGCATGTGTATAACCTAGTGGCAGGGCGCGATTTCGTCTCCGACGGCGTGCTAGATACCGCCGAAGTGCGCACCGGCGACCCATCCCCGGACGGCTCCGGCCCGCTCACGTTGGCGCGCGGCATCGAAATCGGCCACATCTTCCAGTTGGGGCGTAAATACGCCGCCGCGCTAGACCTCAAAGTGTTGGATCAAAACGGCAAACTGGTCACTGTAACTATGGGGTCGTATGGGCTGGGGGTTTCGCGCGCCGTAGCCGCCATCGCCGAGAGCACCGCGGACGATAAAGGGTTGTCGTGGCCGCGCGAGGTGGCACCGTATGATGTATTGGTGCTAGCCACCGGCAAAGACCAGGCGATTTTTGACGCCGCCCGCACACTTGCGGAACAGTTGGATGCCGCGAATGTTGCGGTGCTGTTGGACGACCGTAAAGCCAGCCCGGGGGTGAAGTTCACCGACTCTGAGGTGCTGGGTATCCCCACCGTAGTGGTGCTGGGGCGGGCGTTTGCGGCGGGGAACATCGAAATCCGCGACCGCGCTACCGGAAATATCCGCGAAGTGGCGTACACAGCTGCTCTAAGCGAGATTTTAGCTGAGATTCAACACTAGTCTGGAATACTTTCAGGTAGTCGTCTGTGAGTTGCAGACGAGAACATTGGGCGTACTTAAGCGGGGGCATAGCCAGTAGTACGCCAAGCGGGATATGCTGAGTGGACTGAGCGAGGAGTAACCATGGACATCGACATGAACGCGCTACGGATTATCGAGCACGACCGGGACATCCCGCTCGATTTCCTAGTCGCCGCCATTGAGGAGGCGTTGCTCGGCGCGTATCGGCACACCGCCGACCCGGAACCGGATGCCAGAGTGCATCTCGACCGGCGCACCGGTGGGGTGAGTGTGAGCGTGCCCGTTTTAGATGCGGATGGCAACCAGATCGGCGAATACGACGCCACGCCGTCCAACTTTGGGCATATCGCCACCGCTACGGCGCGCCAAGTGATCACTGCCCGGTTGCGTGAACACGGCGATGAGGCGAAATACGGCCGCTTCGCTGGCGTGGAGGGGGACATCGTATCCGGTGTGGTGCACCAAGACAGCAGCACGCGCGTAGTGCGGGTCGATTTGGGTTCCGTTGAGGCGGTGATGCCGGTAACAGAGCAGGTGCCGGGCGAGAAATACGAGCACGGGCTCAGGTTGCGCGTATTCGTGGTGAGCGTGCGTAAAGATATACGGGGGCTGCAAGTGGTGGTTTCTCGTACTCACCCCACTTTGGTGCGCAAACTGTTTGCGCAAGAGGTGCCGGAGATAGCGAAAAAGTTGGTGGAGATTAAGGCTATCGCCCGCGAGGCGGGGCATCGTTCCAAAGTGGCGGTGTGGTCGAACGACGAGAACATCTCCGCTAAAGGGGCGCTCATCGGGCCGATGGGGCAGCGGGTACGGGCAGTGATGCACGAGCTGAACGAGGAAAAGATTGACATCGTAGATTACGACGAGGATCCGGTGCAGTTCATCGCTAACGCACTCAGCCCGGCGAAAGTCACCTCAGTGACAGTGCTGGACGAGGCGGCGAAAGTGGCGCGGGTGATTGTGCCCGATTATCAACTCTCGTTGGCGATAGGCCGGGAGGGTCAGAACGCCCGCTTGGTAGCTAGGCTCACAGGTTGGCGTATCGACATCCACTCCGACGCAGAAGCGTCCTAAGTTAGCAGATGACAAGGCGTATTGTGCTGCACGAGCGTACCTGTATCGGGTGTCGGCGTAGAGGTGCGCGCAGCGAACTGGTGAGATACGTCGCAGTCTCGGGTGAACTGCGCTTAGACGAGCGGAAACGGTTGCCGGGGCGCGGGGCGTGGCTGCATGATGACCCGCAGTGCCGGGAGTTGGCGGTAAAGCGTCGCGCGTTCCAGCGCGCCGGATTGCGGCTTAGTTGAGTCTGCCTGATAAGATTTATGCGCTTGCCTTAAGAAGCGCGCTTTGTGCGTGCGTGCATACGGTAAGTGCCGTTTAACCAGCATCTGAACGCTTGCGGGATGTCAGTCTTGTAAGTGGGTTTGATGCCAGAACGCAGGGAAGTGAGCGTGCGCTCATGAGCATTCGATGAGTAACTCAAAATGAGTACCGTCAACTAGCTGGTCCGGCTCGATTCGGACCTGAAGGAGAATAGTGGCCAAGGTCCGGGTCTCCGAGCTCGCTAAAGATCTCGGGATATCAAGTAAAGAACTTATTAGTGAACTCTCTGCGGTGGGGGAGTTCGTTAAATCATCTTCGTCGTCAGTCGAAGAAATTGTGGCGCTCCAAGTAAGGAAAGTGCTGGCTACCAAAATGGCGGCTGCTCCCGCCCCAGCTCCCGCAGCTAAACCTGCGGATGCTGCGGGTGCGGCGGGTGTTGCTACTACGGGTGCAGTTCCGGGCGCTGCTAGCCCGGCGGTAACTCCAGCTAGCCCCGAAGCTACCACAGCCCCAGCGTCCGCTCCGGTTCCGGTGGCTGCGGCAACGCCTGCGTCCCCGACCCCGGCGGCTCCGGCTCCGAAAGCGGGGGCGGCAACGCCGCACCCCGGCGCGAAGTCATCAGGGGCAACTCCGGCACCAAACTCAGTTTTCTCTAACGCCCCGGCTACGCCAACTGCCCCGGGCGCTCCGCGTCCCGGAGCCCCGCGTCCCAGTGCGCCGAAGCCTGCTCCGGTGTCGGGCACCCCAAGTCCCGGTGCGCCCAGGCGTAGCGGGCCGCGTCCGGGCAATAACCCGTTTATGTCCGCACAGGGCATGGGCAGGCGCGGGTCAGAGCGCAGCGAGGATGACAGCAACCGGATGCCTCGCCCCAACCCAGCCATGATGCCGAAACGCGCTGGGCAAGGCTTTACGGGCGGTCCGGGTGCAGGCGGTGGCGGTGCCACTGCGGGCGGTCGCCCCGGTGGGGCACGCTCCGGTTCCGGTGGTGGTCGCGGCGCTGGTCGTCCCGGTACGGGAGCTCGTCCCGGCGGCGCTCCCGGTGCGGCAGCGGGAGCGGGAGCAGCATTGCCCCCCAGCAGTGGCCGTGGCGGTCGCGGTGGCCGAGGTGGTTCCGGTACGCAGGGCGCTTTCGGTCGCGGTGGCGCAGGCGCGAAACGCGGACGTAAGCCGAAGCGCGTACGTCGTCAAGAGTTTGAGATGGAGCACGCACCTATCATCGGAGGGGTGCGGATTCGCCAAGGTGAAGGGCAAGCGATTCGGCTGCGGCGCGGGT
>JAITED010000176.1 GCA_031282235.1 Propionibacteriaceae bacterium
CCCTCTACGCTCTTGCCGGGCTCCAAATCTTTATAGACGGTGAAGAAGTGGGAGATTTCTAGCAGTACATATTCGGCTACATCGCCGATGTCGTCCAGATACGTGCGCCGCCTATCCGACACCGGCACGCACAGCACTTTCGCATCCCCGCCCTTCTCATCGGTCATTTGGAACATGGCGATGGCGCGGCACCGAATCATGCAACCGGGGAACGTCGGCTCAGTGAGCACCACCATCGCGTCCAGCGGGTCGCCGTCGTCGCCCAACGTACCCTCGATGAAGCCGTAATCGTATGGGTACTGCGTGGAGGTGAATAATGGCCGGTCAAGGATGATACGCCCGGTGGCGTGATCCATCTCGTATTTGTTTTTGACTCCGCGCGGAATCTCGATAGTTACGTCGAACGTGATGCCGCTCTCCGGCACACCCTCCTGCTGGCGCAGTTCCTCTGACACGATAGTTCTCCTCTTTCGCAGCTAGGCTTTTACGGGGGCAACACATCAGAGCCCTTCAAGAGATGACGATACCGCGTAAATGAGGGTGAATGACATTCAGACATGGCCGAATAAATAAGGTGATACGACGCATCCTCGCCACTTTGTTGGCGATTAACGTATTGTTCACCGGTTGTGCCCCTGACGAGCCACCATCGGCTACCCCAATACGCCGTGCAAAACTCGCTACGCCAATCCGCGCGGTGTTCGAGCCGGGGCTAGAATCCTGTGCGGGCGTATCCGGAATCACCCCTGCCGCGCTGGTTGAACAATCAAATACGTTGGCTGCGCAGACAGCAGGAGAGATATACGGGCTTGTCGTCAGCTCAGATGGCACTACGCTATGGGAGCGGAACGCCCGCACCGCTGCCACTCCGGCCTCGGTGATGAAGCTGGTTGTGGGGCTCGCTGCCCTAGACACCCTGGGAGCCGATTATCAACTCACCCTCGGAATCCCGCCGGATACGATGTCTGAGCCCCCCATCGACTGGGAGAACCCGCTGCCGCTCACCGAAGTTTTGCAGTTCACCCTTTTGCACTCCGAGAACGACTACGCCGAAATCGTGCTCACCCATTTAGGTGCGGCGTATGGGCTGCCTGCGACCACTGCGGGTGGGGCGCAAGCGCTCACGCAGTGGTTGGGGGAGCACGGGCTGTGGCGCGACGACCCGACCCTAGTGGACGGCTCCGGCCTCTCCCCCGACAATAAACTCAGCCCACACCTAGTCGTAGGCGTATTGCAGTGGGCGATGAGCAACCGTCATGATGAAATACGCGCACTGCTCACGTATCTCCCTTTAGCCGGTGTCTCCGGCACCCTCACCAACCGCTTCGACGCCGAACCAGACGCGATAAACCGGGTGCGAGCCAAAACTGGCACTCTGCCCGGCGTTTCATCGCTCGCCGGGGTAACTCCCACCGGGCAGCCGGACAAATGGACAGTGTTCGCCGTATTCATCAATGACTCCCCCACTTACACCGCTGCGCGGCAGGCAGAACTAGATGCCCTAGTGGGCTCTTGGGTCTGCGTGGCGTAATTCTTGGCTGCCCCGTTTAGGAAACGGCGCTGAAGCGCATCATTAGCTGCTGGTCGCATAGGCTGTAAGTATGAGTTCCGTCGATTGGGAATTGGCCGCGCGTACCGCTAAGCGGCTCACAAAACCGGGGCCGCAGGTGCCGAAACGGGAGATGGCGGCGGCGGTTAGCGAACTGCATAGTGCAGCTGATAGGGCGATTGACTTGGTGGTTAGCACCTCCGGGTTGCCTAATGATGGCCGGGCGACGGTGTATGTGGTGGATCGTCCGTCTATTATCGGCGTGAATCTGGAGAACTCGGCGTATCTGATGCAAGCCTCGGGGCTGGATGACCTGTTGCCGGAGCCAGACGCACCCAGCGGCGCTTTGGGGGTGATTTTCGGCTCGGTGATGAGCTATCTGGCTGCTGGGGTGCTGGGGCAGTTTGTGCCTTTTCAGCACCCGGCGTTGTACCTAGTGGCGCCCAATGTGATGGAGTCGGAGCGCAAACTTGCGGTTGACCCGCACGATTTCCGATTGTGGGTTTGCTTGCATGAGCAGACGCATCAGGCGCAGTTTGCTGCCGCGCCTTGGCTGGCAGAACGACTATTACAGCTAGTCAGCGAGTTAGCGTTGGCCGAAGCGGACGAGAAAGAGCGCACAGAGACGTTCCTCAGCGTCGGGCAACGGATGCTGGAAGCGGGGCGTAAAGGGCTCGCCGAATCGGGGCTGCTCGACCTAGTGCGCGCCTCGGCACCGCCGGAGATGACCGCCGCATTGGATACGGTGACAGCTCAGATGAGCCTGCTGGAGGGGCACGCCGATGTAATCATGGACGAAGTGGGGCCCGGTGTCATACCCTCGCTGGCTAGCATCCGCGCTAAGTTCGATAAGCGCCGCGCCGAGCGCAAAAAGGGGTGGAAAGCGCTCCCGGCGAAGATTACTGGTATGGACGCCAAAATGGCGCAGTACGCGAACGGGGCGCGCTTCTGCCGCGCGGTGCTCCAAGCTGCTGACATGAACACCTTGAATCTAGCGTTTGCCGCCCCCGAAAACGTGCCCACCCTAGCGGAGTTATCCGAACCTGCCGCTTGGATAACTCGGGTCACTGCGAATACGCCCGAAGCGCGCCCCTTGGACGGGGAGAACGAAACCGTAATCGAACTCAC
>JAITED010000035.1 GCA_031282235.1 Propionibacteriaceae bacterium
TGCTGCTATCTGTCGCCTGCTTTGTGCTGTTTTACTTCGACATGCGCGACTCCCTGATGCAGCAGGTGCAGGCGGTCACCAGCGAGCTGGGACAACCACAGGAGCTCACCAGAAGCCAATACGCCGAAGCGTTCTGGATGGCCACCCGACTGGCACTGCCGACACTCGCGGTGTACGTGGCACTGTTCTTTCTACTCGACCGCTTCCGCCCCACCTCCGTACTGATGAAACTGCTGGCGCTGCTCTGGGGAGGCTGCGTAGCGGTGCTAGTCAGCTTGGAGCTCAACACTTGGATGGGCACCCTAGTGGGGGTGCAGGGCGCGGGCGACCCCGGCAGCGGCGACCGTACCGCCATCTTCGTAGCCCCGTTCGTTGAGGAGATGAGCAAATGCACCATCGTGCTGCTGTTGGCCATCGCGTTGCGTTACCGCCTAGCAACACCGCTACAAACCATCCCATTAGCCGGGTTGTCGGCAGTGGGGTTCGCGTTCACTGAAAACATCCTCTACTACGAGCGTATCTGGATATACGGCACCAAAGTCACCGGGCAAGACCCCAGCGAGGCGCTCTCTAGCAACGTGTTGAGCCGTGGGGTGCTGCTGTCGTGGGGGCATCCACTATTTACATCGTGCGTAGCCATCGGCTTGATTATCGGCATAAGGCAACGCTCAAAGCTGGCTCGTATCCTCTGCCCGCTGGCCGGGTTCTGTTTCGCGGCCACTGGGCACATGATGTTCAACGGATTGGCCACCGTCACGGGTGACGTACGTTCGCTGCTGTTCCTCGGATTGATGCTGCTGCTTACGCTATTGGGCTGGTTGATACGGCAGTTCGCCAGAGAACGGGCGCAGTTGGCTTGGCGATTGGACGATTATGTCCGCGCCGGATACTTAACCGAGCGCGACCCGCTGGTGTTCTGCATGTTAAAAAACCGTACAAAACTCATCACAGCAGCAGCGCTACGCGGTTGGCGCAAATGGCGTGCCACTACGCGATTCATCAACTCCCTGAGCGAGTTAGCGTATCTTAGAGCGGCCATGGTACGCGGCTTAGTTGACGGCGCTGGCATCAGCCGCGAGCGCGAACTACTATTCGACATCGAAGCGGCGCGTCCCTTGGCGCTGACCGAAGTGGAGGGGCTGCGTATCAAACCCGAAACTTGGACGATAACCAACATGAAAGCGCAGCTACAGCAACGGCTCCCGTGGGGGCGCAAAACACGCGCGCCACTAGGCGTTACGAACGTCAACTATCCCCCACCCAGCACGGGATACGCCGCCCCGCCCGGACGCTACCCCGCCCCGGTAGGCGCTTACCCGGCTCCTGCTGGCGCAGCTTATCCGGCTCCGGGTGCCCCTATAACCAGCTATCCACCCCCCAATGTCGGTTATCCCCACCCCCAGTAGGACGCTAGGATTGGGGAGATGGCAGCAGGGTTAGAACAGGCTTTGAGCGAACTGCGCCGCGAACTGATGCAGGTGTCGCTCCCACTGCCGCTGCCCACGGCCACTGAGGCTTCCACCACCGCTGTCCAACTAGCGGCACAGTTGGGCGATTACGTACTACCCCGCTTGAAAAATCTGGAGGCTCCGCTGTTGGCTGTCGTGGGTGGCTCCACGGGCGCAGGAAAGTCAACCCTAGTCAATTCACTATTGGCTCGGGTAGTGACCCGTTCCGGGGTGCTTCGTCCCACCACCAAATCGCCGGTGTTGGTGTATAACCCGGCTGATGAACACTGGTTCGATGACAACCGAATACTGGCCGGGCTCACCCGCACCCGCGCCACATCCGATGCCCCGACCGCACTGCAGTTGGTGCCAGAGCCCAGCCTTCCCGTCGGTTTGGCGTTACTCGACGCCCCCGACATTGACTCGGTGGTAACCGCCAATCGCACGATAGCTAGCACTTTGCTTGCCGCCGCCGACCTGTGGCTGTTCGTCACCTCTGCCGCGCGTTACTCGGATGCGATACCGTGGGACTTCTTAACCGATGCCGCCGCCCGCGCCGTAGTGCTAGCGGTGGTGTTGAACCGGGTGCCACCCGAGGCCGCCGAAATCGTACCCGATGATCTGCGTCGCCTGCTGGACGAGCGCGGCTTGGCTGAAGTGCCACTGTTCGTAGTTCCAGAAACCACCGCTACTGCCGCCGGGTTGCTGCCGGATGCAGCCGTGTCCGAACTGCGCTCTTGGCTGGCCACCTTAGCGGCAGACGAAAACGAACGCCGCGCCGTAGTGCTGCAAACCTTGGATGGGGCTATCACGCAAACCATCGCCAAAACGCAGGCTGTGGCGCAGGCGATTACCGACCAAGTGAGCGCGGCCACCGTATTGGGAGCAGACGCCACCGCCGCGTATCAAGAGGCCGCTCGGATAGTGAGCACTCAAGTGTCGGACGGCAGTTTGTTGCGCGGCGAGGTGCTGGCCAGATGGCATGAGTACATCGGCACTTCCGAGTTCACTAAGACGCTCGATGCCAAAGTGTCGTGGCTGAAAGAGCGGTTTTTGGGGCTGTTCCGCGTCGCGCCCGCGGCGGGCACTCAGGTGCAGTTGGCTGCCGGTTCCGGGTTGGAGGTGCTGCTCGCCGAAGCAGGGGATGCGGCAGCAGAGCGCGCCGCGCAGGCTTGGGACGACAACCCCGCCGGACGGAATCTGTTGCGCGCCCACCCCGAACTGGCGCGTTCGTCGGCCAGCTATCAGGCGGCGTTGGCGCGTACCATCCACGAGTGGCAAGCGGATGTACTCAATTTGGTGGCTCGTGAGGGCAAGGATAAACGTAAAACTGCCCGTATCGCCGCGGCGGGCGTGAACGGGCTGGGAGCCGCCCTGATGTTGTTCATCTTCGCCAACACCGGCGGGTTGACCGGTGCCGAAGTGGGGGTGGCTGGCGGCACCACTGTAGTGGCACAGAAACTGTTGGAGTCCATCTTCGGGGACACGGCGGTCAAAACTTTAGCCCAGACGGCGCGCGACGAACTGGCCGCACGGGTGCAGGGGTTGTTGGCTAGCGAACTGGCACGTTTCACGAAGGTGTTGGACGAACTGGACATTGATACGCGCCAACCTAGACGTTTCCACAAACTCGCCGCCGAGGTTGATACGTTACGCCGCGAGCGCGAACTCACTACGGCGGGGCAGCGCGGCACCGTACTGTTACCACCGCCGGAACTCCTCTCCCTCACCGCTCCAGTACATTCGGCTGCGGAGTCAGCGGCCGATTTTGACGACATCGTGGATGCTGAGTTGGTGGAGGAAGAACCGGAAAATACGCCACCAGACGTAACCGAGACCACCGCTGCGGGCACAACCCCAGACACAACCCCGGACGCAACTCAATACCCAACCCCGGATAGTTTGGACGCTGCAACTGAGGACGGTGTATCGCTATGAACGCTGCACCTCCGGTCTCGTCGCTGTTGGGAACCCGCGCCGCCGCGCTGCGAGAAGCAGCCGGTTACGCCGTGGGGCGCAGTTCTGAAGCAAACGTCGCCCAGGCGTTGCGCGTCACCCGCCAAGTGAATCGGCGGCTCGCGTTCTCCGGCGAACACACCGTAATCGCACTAGCTGGCGCTACCGGCTCCGGCAAATCCAGCCTTTTCAACGCCCTTTGCGGCACCCAACTGGCGATATCCAGCGTTAAACGCCCCACCACTGGGCGCGCGATGGCGGCGGTGTGGGGGCAGACGATGCCCGGCGACCTGCTGGATTGGATGGACATACCGGTGCGGCACCTCATGGAAACCACACCCGCCGGGCTGGACGGTTTAGTGCTGCTCGACTTGCCAGATTACGACTCCATCGTGACCGCGCACCGCGGCGAAGTGGACCGGCTGGTGGCACAGGTGGACGGTTTAATCTGGGTGGTTGACCCACAAAAATACGCTGACAACGCACTATACGAAGGTTACTTAAGCCGCTTTAAGGCGTATGCCGATGTGATGTTGGTGGTATTAAACCAGTCTGACCGGCTCGCCCCCGCCGACCTCAGCGCCGCCCGAGACCATCTACGTAGCCTGCTCGCTGCGGCGGGGCTAGGGAAAGCGAAAGTGTTCACCACCTCCGCGTTAAACGGCGCTGGTATTGATACGCTCCGCGCCGAAGTGGCGGCGTTGGTGAAATCAAAACGTTTAGCTGCTACCCGACTGCTGCATGATGTGGAATCCGCTGCCCTGCTGCTGGCAGCGGATCTCAACCGGGAGCGCAACCGGCGGGTGTCGGACACCAGCGCCGTGCGTTTGGTCGCCGCGCTGTCGTCAGCCGCCGGGGTTGCTCAGGTGGCGGATGCGGTGCGTCTGGCCACCCAGACGCGGGGCACCACGCTGACCGGCTGGCCGCTGGTCTCTTGGCTGGGGCGGCTGCGCCCCGACCCCTTGAAGCGACTACATCTGGAGGCGTTCGCTCCCGCTAAAACTGCGGCACCGGGAGAAGCCGGCGTGCCCACAACCGCAGCACTGGCCGGGCGGAGCGCCTTGCAGGTTTCAGACATCCAGCAGGCGCAGGTGAGCACCGCGCTGCGCAACCTCTGTGATGACGTATCCCGGGGCCTCAACCCCGGCTGGGCGCAGGCGGTTCGGGAAGCTAGCCTGTCGCACGAGCACACCCTGGCCGATGAGCTGGATGCCGCCGTGACTACTACCGATTTGGGGACATCCACTCCCGTCGGCTGGTGGCGTTTCGTCCGGGTGGTGCAGTGGCTGTTGCTCACTGTCGCCGCCATCGGCTTAGCGTGGCTCGGTTCCGCCCCCGTAACCAAATACTTCGGAATCAGCCCGCTACCGCTCTACCGCTGGCATGACATCCCCCTACCCACTTGGCTGTGCGGCGGCGCACTAATCGGCGGCTTCCTGCTCGGGATATTGGTCAGCTTCGGAGTACGCGCCTCAGCCAACCACCGCGCAACCGCCGCAACTGCCGCTCTACAAGCCGCAATCCGCACCGTAGCCGATACGGCAGTACTCACCCCCGTAAACACCGAACTAGAACGCTACGCCCGCTTCGTAGCCGCCCTAGCTCGTGCCCTCCCCTAAACCCGTTGTACCCCCTTCAAGCAGGGGGCATTAGAGGAATCATTCGAAGCCCCCTTTTCAAAGGGGGTGCCGCCGTAGGCGGCGGGGGTTATTGGTGAGAGACGCAGGGAGATAACCCCCGACAGGCTACGCCTGCCACCCCCTTCAAGAAGGGGGCTTTCAAAGGAGTAACCCCGTCATTCTGCGTTCCCCCCTCGCAGCATGACGGGGAGTGGAGTTCGGCTTGATGACGCACGATACGGGGTTGGCTGGCATACTTATGTGGTCAACACGTCGTATTTGGAGCCTGCTTAATGACAGATTTTAGGGCAGGATAGGAAAAGGGAAAGGTAACAAGTGGCAGAGTTCATCTACACCATGCGGAATGTCCGCAAAACCGCAGGCGAGAAAGTGATACTCGACAACGTCACGTTGGCTTTTTACCCCGATGCCAAAATTGGTGTCGTTGGGCCAAATGGGGCTGGTAAATCCACGTTACTAAAGGTGATGGCTGGGCTGGAGCCGATAAACAACGGTGAAGCCCAGTTGGCTAAAGGTGCCAGCGTTGGCATTTTGCAGCAGGAGCCGCCACTCACCGAGGACAAGACGGTTTTGGAAAATATTGAGGAGGCGGTCGCTGACGTCAAAGGGATGTTGCAACGTTTCAATGAGATTTCTGAAGCGCTAGCTGACCCGGATGCCGATTTCGATACGCTGCTGGCCGAGATGGGCGAACTGCAAACGGAGTTGGATGCCCGGAACGCTTGGGACATCGACTCACAGTTAGAGCAGGCGATGGACGCGCTGCAGTGCCCCCCCGGCGACACCCCGGTGGATGTCCTCTCCGGCGGGGAACGCCGCCGCGTGGCGCTGTGCAAACTGCTGCTGCAACAACCAGACTTGCTGTTGCTCGACGAGCCCACCAACCATCTGGACGCCGAATCGGTGGCTTGGCTGGAGGGGCACCTGAAGAACTACCCGGGCGCGGTGCTCGCCGTCACCCACGACCGCTACTTCCTAGATAACGTAGTGGGATGGATTTGCGAGGTAGACCGCGGGCAGTTAATCGGATACGAGGGCAACTACTCCACGTATCTTGAAACTAAACGTAAGCGCCTGCAGATTGAGGGGCAGAAAGATGCCAAACGCGCCAAGATTTTGGAGCGCGAACTGGAGTGGGTACGCTCATCGCCCAAAGCCCGGCAAGCGAAAAACAAGGCGCGGCTCCAGCGCTACGAGGAGCTAGCGGCAGCAGCGGAACGCTCCCGCAAACTTGACGTATCCGAAATCAACATCCCAGCCGGGCCTAGGCTCGGCAACGTGGTGTTGGTGGCGAAAGACCTAGAAAAAGGGTTTGAGGGGCGCAAACTGTTCGACGGTCTCAGCTTTGACCTGCCCCGGGCGGGCATCGTCGGCATCATCGGCCCGAACGGCGTGGGGAAAACTACGCTGTTCAAGATGATTGTCGGTGAGGAAACCCCGGATGCTGGCAGCGTTAAACTCGGCGAAACGGTGCAGCTATCGTATGTTGACCAGGGGCGTAGCGGCATTGACGCGAAGAAAAACGTATGGGAAGTGGTCTCCGACGGCCTAGACCACATCAAAGTGGCCGCTTTTGAGATGCCCTCGCGGGCCTACGTCGCATCGTTCGGGTTCAAGGGGCCTGACCAGCAAAAACTGGCTGGCGTACTCTCCGGCGGGGAACGTAACCGGCTGAATCTCGCGCTGACGCTCAAACAGGGCGGCAATCTGCTGCTGCTTGACGAGCCAACTAATGATTTGGACGTAGAGACTTTACAATCGCTAGAGGACGCCTTGTTGGAGTTTCCGGGTTGCGCCGTGGTCATCAGCCACGACCGCTGGTTCTTGGATAGGGTAGCGACTCACATTTTGGCGTGGGAGGGAGAGGGTGCCGATGGCAACAGCTCACAGTGGTTCTGGTATGAGGGCAACTATGCCGACTATGAGGCCAACAAAATTGCGCGTCTGGGCGAAGACTCCGCGCGTCCGCACGCCAGCAAGCATCGCAGATTGACCCGCTACTGATGAAAACGTCGCCGCAACTGCTGACACCGCTGAACTTGAGGGGGGTTCAGGTGGCGAATCGCGCCTGGGTAGCGCCGATGTTGCAGCACGCGGTACGTTACGGCGACGGAATGCCGACCGATTGGCATCTGGTTCACTACGGCTCATTCGCGTTAGGCGGCTTTGGTCTCATCATCACTGAGCCCACCGCTATCGCCCCGGCTGGGCGAGTGACGCCTGCGGATACGGGGCTGTGGTCTGATTTACAGGTGGAACCGTGGCGACGTATCGTCAACTTCGTACATTCAATACGGCTGCCGCTTGCGGGCAGAGACGATGCGCCCGCAACCGATGAGTTCGCGAAACTAACCCATCCCCCGGCGCGCCTGCCTGCCGGAAGAAACAACAGCCCAGTGCGTATCTGCCTGCAACTCAACCACGCCGGGCGCAAAGCTGAACTCCCCTCGGAAGCCCCAGCCGCCCCCTCCCCCAGCGCGAACGTAGCGACCGCCGCGCCCACTACGTCCACCGCGACACCTCCCGCAGCAGTTTGGCACACCCTAGCCCCCAGCCCGGTCGCTTTCCCCGGCCTGCCGACGCCAGAAGCGCTCAGCCGCAGCGGCATTTTGCGTATCATCTCCGATTTCAGTTCCGCTGCCCGCAGGGCGGAGCGCGCCGGTTTCGATGCCATAGAGATAAACGCCGCCGATGGCTACCTGATACACCAGTTCCTATCCCCGCTCACCAACAAGCGCACCGACAGTTACGGCGGCATGTACTCCAACCGCGTCCGGTTGCTGCGCGAGATAATCACTGCGCTACGTATCAGTTGGCACGGCCCGCTTTTGGTGCGTATCCCCGGCAGCGACCTAGCGGTGGGCGGCTGGAGCACCTCGGATGCGGTATCGCTCGCCGTACTGTTGCGCACCGGCGGTGCCGACTTAGTGACCGTCAGTTCCGGCGGAAACACCCTAGCGGAACCCCCCAACACCCCCGGCTACGCGCTGCCTTTCTCCCGCCAAATCCGGCAATTCTCCGGCATCCCCATCGCCGCCGGTGGTGCCATCAGCGCCCCCCTAGACGCCGAACACGCCCTAAGAGAGGGCGCAGTAGATGCAGTCCTAGTAGACCAGCAAGCCCTAAAAGACCCCCACTGGCCGCTACACGCCGCCGCCGAACTGAGCGTCGCCGCTGCTAGCACAGGACTCGAACACTGAATTACTGAATCAGCGGGTTCAGGGTTCGAGTCCCTGGTGGTGTACTACCTAGTGGGGTCTAAACCCTGAATCAATGGGTTCAGGGTTTATGGCGGGGAGCAGACACGGTGTGCGAATCGTGGCACTTATCATCTACACTTGCTCCTTGAGCCGGAGTGGTGGAATTGGTAGACACGCAGGATTCAGGTTCCTGTGGGTGTTATAGCCTGTGGGGGTTCAAATCCC
>JAITED010000054.1 GCA_031282235.1 Propionibacteriaceae bacterium
CTGCTGCCCGCCCGATAACTCCCCCGGGCGATGCTCGGCGCGCTCCGACAAACCCACCTGCTCCAACGCCTGCAACGCCCGCCGACTACGCTCAGCAGCCCCGATACCGGCATATGTCAAGGGCAGTTCCACATTGCGGCGCGCATCGAGACTGGGCAACAGGTGAAACTGTTGAAATACGAATCCAATACGTTTGTTGCGAATCTCGGCTAAATGGTCCTCATCCAACTCCGCGACGTTCTCCCCATCCAACAGGTATTCGCCAGCGGTGGGCACATCGAGACAGCCGATGATGTGCATCAGAGTGGATTTGCCGGAGCCGGACGGGCCGATGATGGCGACGTATTCACCAGCGCTGATGCTCAAATCGACCCCCCGGAGCGCATGTACCTCCACCGCGCCGGTGTCGTATGTTTTCCAGATGCCGTGCATCTGCACGACGGGCACCTCGCTCATCGGTTCGTGCCGCTGGTCGCAGTTGTGGTGGGGCGCGGCGTATTACGTCTACTCTCCATGCTAGGCAGATACTGTTCCCACGGATTCTCCACCGCCGCCTCATAAGTGGTTGTGACTAGCACAATGTCACCTACGGACAGCCCGGACACTATCTCGGTGATGCCTTTCTCGGCCAACCCGGTGACCACCACCTGTTCTTTAGAGCCGCCCTCGGTTTTCAGTTGCACCACGGTTTCGTGGTCGGCGTTGACGGCGATAGCGCCCGAGGGAACCCCCACCACATCGGCGTGGGTTTCGTATACGATTTCTAGCTGCGCCCCAGTTCCGGCGTACAGCACTTGGTCGCCGTCAATCTCCACGATGAACGGGAAAGCGGCGGCTCCACCGCTCGATTCCGCTATCACCCCCACCTGCGTGACTACGCCGGATAGCGTTTCCGCGCTGCCGTCCGGTTTGATACTGACGCTCTGGCCTTTCAGCAGCTTGCCGATGTCAGCCGGGCCGACGTTGGCTTCCACGATGAACCGGTTGGTAGAAATCAGCGTGAGTGCCGTACCGCCGCCGCTGCTGCCCGCAGCCGTACCGCCACTACTCAGCGAACCGAGCATCGAACTCACATCAATACCGCCGATGCTCCCCAACGATGACAGGTCAACACCGCCCAGCCCACTCATCGCGCTGGAGCTACTGCCCACCTTATCCCCCGGTTTCACGAACACCAGCGCCACCGTGCCATCAAACGGTGCCTTAATAGTGGCCGCATCCAGCGTTGTCACAGCATTATCATACGTATTCTGTCGCGTTTGTAGTGTGGAGCGAGCGGAAGCTATCCTAGCGCTGTCCCCTGAACTGCGCGCACTGTTATAGTCGGCCTGCGCGGCGTTCAGCTGTGCCGCTGCGGAGTCCAGTTCGGCCTGCAAATCATCCGTATTGATAGCCGCTAACGGTGTGCCAGCGCTCACCACATCGCCCACCTGCACGAACACGCCGCTGACCGTACCCCCGGATGAGAACGCCAAATCTGCGCGATGCGCCGGTTGAATGATGCCGGATGAAGCCACCGTAGCGTTTAGCGTTACGCTGCGCGCCTCCACTTCGCTCACATTCACTTGGTCCTCCGGGGCGCGCCCCTGCAGCAGCGACCACACGGTGATAGCAATCAGCGCCACCGCGCCCACCACCATGCCGATAATCCCCTTACGGGTCAAGCCTTGTTCTCGCCTAGCCACCGCTCCTCCACGCCCCCTGTGCAAACGTTGAACGATATATCGAAATATACCTGCCCGTAAGATTACCATCCCGGAGGGGGTCATGTTTATCTATTGCATCACCCGGTTTACGGCGCTCACTACGGCGCGCAGCGAGGCGTTGGTGATGTCGGGGTCGATGCCGACACCCCAAGCGACTTGAGCGTCACCGTTTTCTCCGATTTCGCACTCCACGTAGGCGGCGGCTTGCGCGTCACCACCGGAGGTCATGGCGTGTTCGGCGTAGTCAAGCACTTTTACGTAGATACCTAGCAAGCGCAGCGCATCGACGAACGCTGACAGCGGGCCGTTGCCCTCGCCAGTGATGTGTTCTGGAGTGCCCCGGAAAGTGACGTGCGCGTCAATGGAGGTGGCGGCGCCGGAGGCGCTGGTGTGGCGCTCTTGGAAATTGAGCGGCGTGGTGCGTGTTAGGTACTCGGCTTGGAAGTAGTTCCAAAGCTGGTCGGAAGCCAACTCTCCACCCTCAGCGTCGGCGCGGGCTTGCACTAGGCGGGAGAACTCCTGTTGTAGGCGGCGCGGCAGGTCTAGCTTGTGGTCATTCTTCATCAGATACGCCATACCGCCCTTGCCGGACTGCGAGTTGACCCGGATGATAGCTTCGTAGTTGCGCCCCACGTCCACTGGGTCAACGGCCAGATACGGCGCTTCCCACGGAATTTCGTGCATACCGACACCTTGGGCGGCGGCCTGACGCTCCAAATCCTCCAGACCTTTCTTAATGGCATCTTGGTGCGAACCCGAGAAAGCGGTGTACACCAAATCACCGGAGTACGGCTGGCGCGGCGGCACTTTCATGCCGGTGCAGTACTCGACGACGCGGCGTATCTCGTCCATGTGCGAGAAGTCAATGCCGGGGTCAATGCCTTGTGAATAGAGGTTCATGCCCAACACCACTAGGTCAACGTTTCCAGTGCGTTCGCCGTGGCCGAACAGGCAACCCTCCACCCGTTGCCCCCCGGCTAGCAGCCCCAACTCTGTGGCGGCGATGCCGGTGCCCCGGTCGTTGTGGGTGTGGAGCGAGAGACAGACGTATTCGCGGTTGTCGATGTGGCGTCCGAAATACTCAATCATGTCGGCGTATACGTTCGGGGTACACATCTCCACGGTGGCGGGCAGGTTGAGGATAATCTCCCGATTGGGCCCTGGTTGCCACACCTGCATTACGTTGTTGCAGACCTCAACAGCGTAGTCAGTGGGGGTTTGGGTGAATATCTCTGGGCTGTATTCGTAGCCAAACTCTGTGTCTTTCAAATAGCGGTCGGCGGCATCAATCACCCACTGGGTGCCCTGCCTTGCCAGCGCGATAGTTTGGGCTTCGTCCAAACCGAACACCACGCGACGAAACAGCGGCGACAACGCGTTATAGACGTGAATGGTGGCTCGCCGCGCCCCAATCAGCGACTTGGCGGTGGTTTCGATGAGGTCGGCGCGCGCTTGGGTTAGCACGGAGATGGTCACTCCGTCGGGGATGGCCGTCTCGTCCTCAATCAGGCTGCGGATGAAATCAAACTCGGTAGCAGAGGCGGATGGGAACCCCACCTCAATCTCCTTGTAACCCATGGAAACCAGCAGGTCGAACATACGGCGTTTGCGCGCCGGGGTCATCGGCTCAATGAGCGCTTGGTTGCCGTCGCGTAAATCCGTCGAAAGCCAGCGCGGCGCTCGCGTGAGCTGGTTATCCGGCCAAGTACGGTCTGGCAGGGTGAGCGGGATATGCGGTTGATACCGCTGATACGGCATCGGCGTAGGGGTAGCCACCGGCTGGGGTTGCACTTTGGTGGCCGGGTTGCTGAGGGTAGTCATAGCCTTGTTGCTCCTTAAATCACAGGTTGAAAATCAATACGAAAACCAGACGCGCGAAAATCCACCGCAACGAGGGGGCTGGTCGTATCCCTAAACCTCGCTGCGGCTGCTAAGCAACAGCGCCGCACTTACCACAAAAACGATTGTACGCGATACCCCCAGCGCAACAATATTCCTCGTTCATCGTAAATACGCGCCGCAATACGCGCCGCAGCTAGGCAAGTGTTAACCCCGGCTTTATGCTTTAGCTAAACGAACCGACTGGGTTCGTTGTCGGATAACTACAGATAAGGTGTGACATGCAAGAGGTAGTCGATTTCTTGAAGCGGTGTGGGTTTTACTTTTTGGGGACTGTGGACGGGAATACGCCGCAGGTGCGCCCGTTCGGAACTGCCCACATCATCGACGGGAAGCTCTATTTTCAGACTGGGCGGAGTAAGCCGGTGGCGCAGCAGATATTCAGCAATCCGAACGTGAACATCTGCGCGTATGACGGCGACACTTGGGTGCGTATCAGCGCGCAGGCGGTCTCGGATGAGCGTATCGAATCCCAAGAGGCGATGTTGGAAGCCTACCCGGGGTTGCGCTCACGCTACACGCCGGGCGATGGCGAGACCCAGCTTTTCTACCTCACGGATGCCACCGCTACGTTCTACACCCCGGGTGCCGACCCAAGAGTAATCTCCTTTTAGCCTCACTCGGAATCGAATGAAGCCCCCTTCTCGAAGGGGGTGCCGCCGTAGGCGGCGGGGGTTACAGGTGAGCGGCGCGGGGAGATAACCCCCGTCAGGCTACGCCTGCCACCCCCTTCAAGAAGGGGGCTTCAAAAGAGTCGGGCTACGCCTGCCACCCCCTTCACAGAAGGGGGCTCCAAAGGAACCCTCAGTCGGTGTCGAACCCCAGCTTGCGGAGCGCTTTGGGGTCACGTTGCCACTCTTTGACCACTTTTACGCGCAGGTCTAGGCGGGTGGGGGTGCCCAGCAGGGCGGCGATGGCGTGTCGGGCAGCGGTGCCAATCTGTTTTATACGTTCGCCACCTTTGCCAATCATGATGTGCTTCTGCGAATCGCGTTCCACGATGAGGTTGGCGTGAACCTGCAGTATGGGGCGTTTGGCGTTCGTATCGTCGTGTACCCCCAACTCCACAATCTCTACGGTGATGGAGTGCGGCAGTTCGTCGCGTACCAACTCCAGCGCGGCCTCCCGAATCAGCTCAGCCACCAACACTGCTTCGGGTTCATCGGTCAACTCCCCAGCCGGGTAGTACTTAGGCCCGGCGGGAAGCAACGAGATTAACGTATCTGCCACCTCATCGACTTGAGCCCCAGAAAGTGCAGAGCAGGGGACGATATGCTCCCAAGTGATGCCTAACTGGTCTTGTAAAGCAGCAATTCGCAGCAGATGCCGTCGGATGCGGTCTGGCGAAACCTTGTCAGCTTTGGTGGCTAACGCCACCAGCTTTGGGCGCTCAGTCAGCGTCGCCAACTCCGCAATCAGATACTTATCCCCCGGCCCCACCATCTGGTCGGCGGGCAGGCACACCGCCACCACGTCCACGGTGGCGTAGGTGTCGCGTACCAAATCATTCAGCCGCTCTTGCAGCAGGGAACGCGGCTTTGACAAGCCCGGAGTGTCAATTATCACCAACTGGGCATCCGCGCGGGTGACGATGCCGCGCACCGCGTGGCGAGTGGTCTGTGGTTTAGATGAGGTGATGGCCACCTTCGCGCCCACCAGCGCGTTGATGAGGGTGGATTTTCCAGCGTTGGGGCGTCCTATCAGACAAACGAACCCGGAGCGATACGCCGTATCCGCAACAGTGGCTAGGCTTTCCAGTCCCGAAGTTGGTTGCTGTGGTTGAGTTGTTCGCGGTGACAGAGCTAAAGACGACGGCGCTGCTCCCTCGGCGTGAGTTTCTGGATGCTGCGACTGCGCGCAGCATGACGAGTTAGGCGATGATTGCTTACTCACTATCTCCACTTTCGGTTTGGGGAACCCGGCGCACGGTGAGGGTCTCTACTTGGTGCCTGCGCC
>JAITED010000063.1 GCA_031282235.1 Propionibacteriaceae bacterium
AGTTAGCGCCGCCACCGCCGTGGCTGTGGATATCAACAAAGCCTGGGGAGAGCACCCCATCCCACTCAATATCCGGGGTGTGCGGCGCATCCCCCGCGCCTACGGCAGTGATACGCCCCGCCGCCGTCTCCACCCAACCCGCCACTAGGTCGGGGTAGCCGGGCAGTAAGGCGCGTTGGGCGTGCACCAACAGCCGGGTTCCCACTTCCCCCGTTGGGAGAGGGGGGGTAGCGAGGTGGGGGTTGGGTTGGGGGGAGGAGGAAGTGGGGAATGGCATCATGCGCCCCCCTCCCGTTAGGGGAGGGGGGGTAGAGACGTTGGGGGCAGGCTGGAGAGAGGGGGAGGTAGGGAGTGGCGCAGTACGCATGGAATCATTTTCACACATCGAGGCGCTGCCAATCTGGCAGGTTTGCATACACCTGCTGGTAGTAGTTCTTGAGCTTCAAGCCGCTGGCGGCGGCTTCGTCGATGACACAAGTGGCGTGCGGGTGCAGTTGCAGTGCGGAACCGGGCCACATGGAAGTGATGGGCCCCTCAATGATGGCGGCCATCGCGGCGGCTTTCGTCTCCCCGGTGGCGACCAGCACGATAGCGCGGGCGTCCATGATGGTGCCGATGCCTTGGGTGATGCAGTGGCGCGGTACGGCGGCAGCAGAGTCGAAGAAACGGGCGTTGTCAGTGATGGTACGAGGGGCGAGGGTTTTTATACGGGTACGGCTGCGCAGCGAACTTGTGGGTTCGTTGAATCCGATGTGGCCGTTGGCTCCCACGCCCAAAATCTGTACGTCCACCCCGCCCGCCTGCGTAATCGCGGCTTCGTAGCGCGCTCCGGCGGTGTCGAGATGGGTCGGGTCGCCGTCGGGGACGTGCACCCGCGCCGGGTCAAGCCCGAGCGGCACAGTCACCGTGCGGGCGATAGTGGCGTGGTAGCTCTCCGGATGGGTGAGCGGCAGCCCGACGTATTCGTCTAAAGCGAAAGCCGAAGCCGCGCTCAAATCAAGCTCTCCGGCAGCCACCAACTTCGCCAACTCTTGATACGTGGCCAGCGGCGACGACCCGGTGGCCACCCCCAGTACTACTTTGGGGCCGACCCGCGCTGCCAACTGGGCGACTTTAGCGGCACCGATTTCGCCAACTCGGGTTTCGTTGGCGCAAATGATAATCTCCATGCGGCTTCCTGCCTTTCCTCTCCGGGATAAGTTAAGGATTTTCATAACAAGTAAACCACGTTTCTGCGTTGACTATTGGAAGTTAGTAAGGTTTACTAACTCATATGGAACGGGCAACGAAGCCCAATACAGCACAGGTAAAGATGCCTGAAACTGGGTGGGCGAAACCAACGAACACGGAGCGGGCGAAAACCCCAGCTACGGGTCTCATCGCGCGCCAACGCCGGGGTGGGTTCACCACTGCTCGCCCCCAAGATGGCCGCCGTTCCAATCTGGCGGTCGTGATGCAATCGCTTAGCGACGAGCCGGGTCTCACTAGGGCCGAACTGGCTAGGCGTACCGGACTCACCAAAGTGACCATCTCAGATTTGGTCGCAGAGTTAATCGCCGCCGAGCTAGTAGCGGAGTGCGGCACCACCCCGAGCAGCAGCCCCGGCAAACCAGCTATCGGATTGGCGATGCGCACGGACACCCGTGACATCATCGCCTGCGACATCGCCCAGCCGGGCGCGGTACGTATTGGAATATACGACCTAGCAGGGGGGCAACGCCACGTAACAACCGCCTCACTAGGTGATTCGCGTGGGGACGAAGCGGTGGCAGCGGTGAGCGCGCTGGTCGCCGCCACCATTCAGGAAGCCGAACACCCCGTGCTGGGAGTGGGCATCGGCTCCCCCGGCATCGTGGACGCTACGGGCACAGTGCTATCCGCCGAGATACTGGGGTGGAAAGATGTGCCGCTGCAGGCACAGCTCACCTCGCAACTACGGGTGCCAGTGGCGGTGTTGAACGACGCCAACGCTGCCGCCAGTGCGGAGCGTTCTTTTGGTGGCGGGCTGGCTGATGCCATCCGCGTCACCATCACCGACGGTGTAGGCGCTGGCATCATGCTGGGCGGCGAACTGTTCATCGGAGAATCGGCTGCGGCGGGCGAAATTGGCCACGTCGTAGTGGAGTACGGCGGCGACCATTGCCGCTGTGGCAAAAACGGCTGTTTGGAAACTTGGATTTCAGTGCCAGCTCTCAACCGCCGTTTGGCTGCCGGAACCACCCCAAACGGTGGTCCCAATTCGCGCAGCGAAACTTTAGCGGAAGCTGGGCGGCGGCTCGGCATGGCGCTGGCTCCAGTGGTGGCGGCGCTTGATGTGAGAGAAGTGGTCATCGGTGGCCCGATTGACCTACTGCAAGGGGTGTTCGTAACCTCGGTGGCCGATTTGGTCGCTGAGCGTACCCACTCCATTTTCCGTCCTGACACCACCGTGCGGCTGTCCACGCTGGGCGCTGAAGCGGTGCTACTCGGGGCGGCGTCATTAGTACGGCTCAATACGTTGGGGATTTCGTAGCGAAGCGGTGTGACGTATCTAAAAATACGCGAGCTAAGAATCCAACTAAAAACAGAAGGTCTTGATTCAAGGCACAATGAAAGGAACAAAATGAGAAAGAAGATTGCGGCGGCGCTGTTGGCGGCAGCCACCGTTTTCACCATGGCCGGGTGTTCGGATGACACCCCGACCCCGTCCGGTTCGGACACTACTACCAAGGGGCAGGACATCACGTTCTGGCTCGTCGGCGGCGACACTCCAGATTCGGCGCGGGAATACTTGATTGCGGAATATAACAAGCGCACCGGTGGCACGCTGACCATCGTGGAGCAGACGTGGGGGAGCATCATCACTAACCTCACCACCAACATGCCCGATGCCAACAACACCCCCGACGTGACCGAGATTGGTAACACCCAATCCCCGACGTTCACCAACGTGGGCGCATTCTTGGACATCTCCGATATGTATCAGGAGTTGGGCGGTTCCAAGCTGCTAAAGAGCTTCGTTGATGTCGGCATGGTTGACGGCAAAAACTACACCCTGCCCTACTACTTCGGCTCCCGTTATATGTTCTACCGCAAGGACGTATGGGAGGCTGCGGGTTACACCGAGATGCCCAAGACGCTTGCTGATTTCAACGCAGCTGTAGTTGACATCACCACCAAGAACCCGCTCGGAATCACTGATTTCTCCGGCATGTTCCTGGGCGGCCAGGACTGGCGTAACGGTGTCTCTTGGGTGTTCGCCAACGGTGGCGAGTTGGCCAAGCTCGAAAACGGCCAGTGGAAGATGACGCTTTCGGATCCGAACACCATCAAGGGCTTGCAGCAGTTGCAGGACATTCAGCTGCACGCTTCGATGGCACCGACGACCGCTAAAGACCAGAGCCCGTGGCTCTACATCAACGACAGCGACTCCGCAGTTGAGGACGATGAGAGCGTTACGACCACTGCGCTCTCCGCAGCCACCATCATGGCTCCCGGTTGGGCGCACTGGTCAATCGGTGATTTGGTGAATGATGAGCGGGCATGGAATGAAGATAAGTTCGGCACCTACGTGCTCCCCGGCAACGATGGCAAGCCCGCCCCGGTGTTCGCCGGCGGCTCCAACATCGGTATCTCTGCTACTTCCAAGAAGGTGGAAGGCGCCAAAGAACTGCTGCGTATCATCTTCTCCGCCGATTACCAGCAGATTCTGGGTCAGAACGGCCTCGGCCCTGCGAACTCCGATTACGTGAGCGCGTTGGGCGATGACCAGTTCGCCAAGGCTCTCATCGAATCCGCTTCCAACTCGAAGCTCACCCCGGCTGCGGTCGGTTGGGCCGGGTTGGAGAACTCGCAGAAGCTAGAGGAGTTCTTCTCGAAGATCGCTGATGGCGGCGACGTGACGGCGTTGGCAGCTGAATACGATGCCATCCTCACTCCGCTGTTGAATCAGCAGTAAGCAAACGGCACTACCCCGTCGCGCCGTTGTGTGGTTTGTGGGCGGGGCGATTACAGCCCCGCCCACAACCCCCCACCCCACCCAGATAATCAACTAAGAGGGTGACATGAGTGTCGTAACTACGATTGACGCCGAGACTGGTGTCACAGCGCGAGAAGTGAATCCGCGCAAACGCAAAATCGCGCCGTATCTGCTTATTGCTCCGGCCATTGTTATGTTGGTGGTAGCAATGGGGTATCCGCTGGGATGGCAGATATATACGTCGGTACACCACTACGGGCTGGCGCAACAGTTCGGCAAAGCGGCAGAGTTTGTCGGCGTTGACAATTTCACTACGCTGTTTAGCTCGTCAACCACTTGGATGGTTGTAATACGCTCGCTAGTTTTTTGCCTAGTGAACGCCGGGCTCACGCTACTTATCGGTCTCGGTGCCGCGCTGCTGATGAAAGCAGTACACAAAGCGGTACGGCTCACCATCCAGATAGCGATGCTGCTGGCGTGGGCCACCCCCGTCACCGCCGCCGTCACCATCTGGATTTGGCTGTTCGACTGGCATCACGGGGTCATCAACTGGGTGTTGTCGCATTTCTGGCCGAGCATGGTGCACTTCAACTGGCTGGGCACACCGCTCGGGTTTTACTCGGTGGCCACCCTGATTGTGGTGTGGATGAGCGTACCTTTTGTGGCGTTCTCCATCTACGCTGGGCTCACCCAAGTGCCGGACGAGGTGATGGAAGCCGCGCAGATCGATGGCGCTACCGCGTGGCAACGGCTCACGAAAATTACGCTGCCGCTCATCCGTCCGGTGTTGATGATTGTCGCGTTGTTGCAGTTGATTTGGGATCTTCGGGTGTTCACACAGACCCGGATGTTGCAGGATTATCAAGACCCGTTAAACGTCGACCTGCTCGGCACCTACATCTATCGTATGGGCATTGGGCAATCCGATTTCTCAATGGCTAGCGCATTCTCCATCTTCGTACTGCTGCTCACCATCGCGGTGAGCTGGTTCTACGTCCGTGAACTGATAAAGGAGGACAACTGACATGCCCTCGACACAAGAAACTACGGCACAAGAAACTACGACCGGACAGTTGGGGATTGCGACTGGCGGCCCAGTCCTCAAAGAGGGGGTCAGTCTCCGTGTGCGTCGTATCGGCAAGGTGTTACTCGCCCTATCCGGGGTGGCGTTGGCGCTGATATGGGCGTTTCCGGTGTACTGGATGGTCTCGTCATCGCTGCTGTCGAACACGACTTTAGGCAAAAGCACCCCCACTTGGTTTCCCAGCAGTGGCACGCTTAACAACTACCGCACCGTGTTAGCGGATGGCCGTTTCTTCGATGCGCTGTCAGTATCGCTCCGGGTGACGCTGCTCACCGTATTTGTGGTGCTCATCTTCGCATTCCTAGCGGCGCTAGCCATCTCCCGCTTCAAGTTCAAGGGGCGTAAAGGCTTCGTATTAGCGTTGTTGTTTATTCAGATGTTGCCCGCTGAAGGATTGTTTATCGCGCAGTACAAGATGATGGCCAACGCGCAGTTGCTCAACTCTGTGATCGGCATCTCCGTGCTATACATCGCCGCCGTCATCCCGTTCACGGTGTGGATGCTACGCGGTTTCGTAGCCGGAATCCCGGCCGAACTGGAGGAAGCGGCGCAGATTGACGGTTGTTCGCCCACCGGGGCGTTCTTCCGGGTGACGTTCCCGCTGTTGGCACCGGGTTTGGTGGCCTCTGGGGTATACGCATTCCTACAGGCGTGGAACGAGTTCACGGTAGCGCTGGTCATCATGCAAGAACCGACGTCACGCACGTTACCGCTGTGGCTACGGGCTTTCGTGGAGGGCTCGCGGGCGCGCGAAATTGACTGGGGTGCGGTGATGGCATCGTCTACGCTGGTTGCAGTGCCAGTGATTATCTTCTTCCTATTCGTACAAGGCCGGATGACTTCTGGTCTGGTTGCTGGCGCGGTCAAGGGGTGATTTCTTGATGGATACGGGAACAGATACGGGAACAGGGGTTAGCCTCGCAGACACTGCCGCCAACCGCCTCAGTCTTGGTATCGACGTCGGCGGTACGAAAACATACGGCGTGGTGCTGGACGCTGCTAATCAGGTGATAGCAGCGGGCGGTATGCCCACTCAAAAGAGCGCTCC
>JAITED010000065.1 GCA_031282235.1 Propionibacteriaceae bacterium
CGGATTTCGTACTATCCTGAAGCGTTTCGGGAGTTTATCGCCGCCGACTGGCAGCCGTATTCCGAACAGCCACCCGAGCAACTGGAGAACTCTAAATGGGCAGTGGCGCGTCGTAGCGCACTCTCCAAACTGTTCCCCGGCGATAGGCTGATTATCCCGGCGGGCGGGATGAAAGTCCGCAGCAACGACACCGATTTCCGTTACCGCCCCCACACCGCGTTTGCCCACCTCACCGGCTTGGGCACCGACCGGGAGCCGGACGCGGTGCTGGTGCTGGAGCCAACCGGGGATACGCACGCCGCCACTTTGTACTTCCATCCCCGGGTGGCGCGTACCGACCCCGAGTTCTACGCTGACTCCCGTTACGGCGAGATGTGGGTAGGGCAACGCGAATCGCTGGCGGAGATGAGCGCCCTGACCGGGCTTCCTTGCCAAGACATTTCGCTGCTGGATAATGCGCTGCGGGTCAACGCGGACAACATCACCATGCGTGTCATACGCGACGCCGACCCCGACATCACCGAGATGGTCGATGCGCTCCGGGAATCCATCGCCGAGGGTTTGGACGAACAGCTACGTATCGCCAGTAGCGAATTACGCCTTATCAAAGACGAATACGAGATTGACCAGATGCGTAAAACCTGCGAAGCCACTGCCCGCAGTTTCGAAGCGGTGGTGACAGACTTCCCGAACGCGGTGTTGAACGGACGCGGCGAACGCTGGGTTGAGGGCATATTCGGATTACACGCCCGGCATCAGGGCAACGCCGTGGGCTATGACACGATTGCCGCTTCCGGCGACCACGCCAACACTTTGCACTGGATACGCAACGATGGCGAACTCCGCGAGGGCGACCTCATCCTGCTGGATGCCGGGGTGGAGTTGGACTCCCTGTTCACCGCCGATATCACCCGTACCTTGCCGGTGAACGGCAAGTTCAGCCCGGCGCAACGGCAGGTGTATAAAGCGGTGCTGGCCGCGCAGCAAGCCGGTATTGACGTCGCCAAACCCGGGGTCACTTTCGACGACATTCACAAAGCAGCCACCTCAGTGCTGGCGTATTACCTAGAAAAGTGGGGAATGCTGCCGGTCAGCGCTGAGGAAGCGCTAACCGATGAGGGCGGCCAGTGGCGGCGCTGGATGGTGCATGGCACTAGCCACATGCTGGGCATTGACGTACACGACTGCGCCCACGCGCTGCGCGAACACTACAAGCAAGGCCCGCTGCAAGTCGGCATGGTGCTCACCGTGGAACCCGGACTCTACTTCAAAGCAAGCGACCTCAAGGTGCCGGAAGAACTGCGCGGCATCGGGGTGCGTATTGAGGACGACATCCTAATCACCGAAACCGGTTGTGAACTGCTCTCCGGCGGGTTGCCGCGCGACCCAGACGCGGTGGAAGCCTGGATGGCACCGCTGCTGGAACGGGGGCGCACCCAAACCCGTAAATGGTGATGGCTTGCGGTTTAATAAACCTGACCTCTTTAGAACAATCAGACAATACGACGTTGATTTGAGTGAGTTTTAGTGCTGGAGAAACCTTGTTGCCGCCCGGTGGATAACACCAGCGGGCCGGGTACGGTGCCGTTGGGTGGGCGTACCGCAGTAATGGCTACCATGCTGCTGTTCGCGTATAACGGCCTCACGATGGGCGCGTTCGCGGGGTCGCTGGCGAGTCTCAAAGAGTTGTTCACGCTCTCGGCGTTGCAGGTCTCCGGCCTGCTCGTGGCCTCCGGGGTGATGGCCACCCTCGCTATGCAGGTGTGCGGACGGCTGGCTGACCGGATGGGGGCACGCCTTTTCGCGCTGGTCGGCATCTGGCCGTTGGTCATCGGCACCCTCACTTTGGCGTTGGCCCCTAGTTATCCCGTGCTGTTGCTCGGCGCGGCGCTGCTGGGGTTGGGCAACGGCGCGCTGGATGTCAGCATGAACGCCATCGCGGTGCAGGTGGAGCGGGCGCGCCCGCGTCCCATTATGAGTTTCTTTCACGGGCTGTGGTCGGCTGGCAACTTGAGCGGTTCAGGGGCGTTGGCGCTGTTCGCCGCACTCACTACGCTGGCTGCGGGGCGGGTGCTGCAGAGCGTACTGTTCGGCATCGCAGCGCTGGGGGTGGCCGCGTTTTTGGTGGCACGCCGTATCACCCCACAGACCGAAACCGTGGCGCAGGTGAGCGACGACGGCACCAAACTCAAACTACCTCCAGCTATCTATCTACTAGGGCTGATGGCGCTGGCGTTCGGCTTGGGTGAGGGTTCAGCGTTTGACTGGTCAGGGATTCACGTCACCCAAGTGGCCGCCGTGGAACCCACTCAGGGGGCGCTCGCCGTCACCGCTTTAGCCTTTGCCATCACCGTAATCCGGCTCACTGGGGATTTGATTGTTGCCAAGTTTGGACGGCGGTTAGTGGTGCGCACCGGTGCGGCACTGGCCATCATCGGCTACCTCATCGCTGGGTTTGGCAGCGGTTTTTGGTTGCTCGTCTCTGCTTGGGCGCTAGTCGGCCTAGGGATGGGCGTGGTCGCACCTCAGGTTTACGCCATCGCCGGGCACACCGGCGGTGGTCGCGGCCTTGCCGTAGTAGTGACGTTTGGCTACGCCGTATTCCTCATCGGCCCCGCAGTGCTCGGAGCGCTAGTCACTTGGCTAGGGGTGCAACACGCCATGCTAGTGCCCGGCGCCTGCATGGTCGGCCTGCTGTTCCTAGCCCGTATCCTCCCAGAAAAAGGTGCCGACCCGACGCTGTGACTAGGGGTTTGTTCTCCCTCCGTCATACTGCTTATGCGTGAGACATGCGAGACTCAAAATGTGAGACGCCGGAATGATTCCTCTAAAGCCCCCTTCTTGAAGGGGGTGGCAGGCGTAGCCTGACGGGGGTTATCTCCCCGCGCCACTCACCAAGAACCCCCGCCGCCTGCGGCGGCACCCCCTTTGAAAAGGGGGCTTCAAATGATTTCTCATGCGAGACGCTGAGATACTGGGATACACCTTTACGCACTTTTAACGCGGTACAGCGCCAGCAACCCAATGGCTAGGGCTAATCTCCACTAGGTCGCCGTAGTTGCCGTGGCCGTCGTAGGCTACGCGGTTGCGCCAACCGATGCCGTGGCGCTCACGCGCCAGTTTGGGGTCGGCGATGGGGGTAGCGCTCAACAGGGCTTTCGTATAGGGATGCTCGGGAGTCTCAAAAACAGCCGCAGTGGTGCCCAACTCCACTATGCGACCGCGGTGCATCACGGCAGTACGGGTGGAGATGTCGCGCACCACAGCTAGGTCATGGCTGACGAACAGGTAGGTGAGTCCCAGTTCCGTTTGAAGGTCGTGTAACAGTTGCAGCACCTGCGCTTGCACAGACAAATCCAGCGACGACACCGGCTCGTCGCAGAATACGAACGCCGGGCGGACGCTGATAGCGCGAGCGATACCGATACGCTGGCGCTGACCGCCAGAGAAGTTCCGCGGATATTTATATACGTCAGCCCCGGTGATGCCGACTGCCGTCAACGCTTCCAGCGCGCGAGTCTCCGGGTCGGCATCGGCCGCCAGCACCTGCAGCGGCTCCAACACCTGCTCTAAAGCGGTGCGGTGCGGGTTTAACGAGCTGAACGGGTCTTGATACACCACCTGCATCTGCCGGTGATACGTTAAGCGTTCCGCTTCTGACAAGGCAGTTAGCTCTACGCCGTCGTAAAATATCCGTCCTGAGGTAGCCTCATCCATCTGCATCATGCAGCGCCCCAGCGTGGTTTTACCGGAACCGGACTCCCCCACCACCGCCAACGTTTCCCCCCGAAATACGCTGAGACTCACGTCGTCCACCGCTTTCAGCATCCGTATCGTGCGCCCGAACGCACCTTTGATGGGGAAATGCTTCGCCAAATGCTCCGCGCGCAGCAGTTCCGTATCAGCCGCCCTGACGATAGTTTCAGTTACTTCAGCGCTACTCATAGGGCCACCCCCGCGTCGCTCTCCCCAGTTTCACCAGCGCCAGCCGGCACTAGGTAACGATGGGTGGGGCTGGGGTACGTATAACGCGCGGCATCATCCAGCCACTCGGGCGCAATCTGCTCCCCTACACTGCCCAGACGTTTAGCGTTATGCCCCTGAATCGCATCCAAAAGGCCGACGGTGTACGGGTGGCGGGCATCGTAGAAGATTTCATCCACACTGCCCTCCTCAACTATGCGCCCGGCGCACATCACCGCCACTTGGTCGCACATCTCAGCCACCACGCCGAGGTCGTGAGTGACCAGCACCACCGACAGCCCCTCGGCCGCTTTCACCTGCCGTATCAAATCCAGAATCTGGGCTTGCACGGTCACATCTAGCGCGGTGGTGGGTTCATCAGCAATCAGCAGCGCAGGTTTGGCGAGCAGCGCCATCGCAATCATCACCCGTTGGCGCATCCCGCCGGATAGTTCATGCGGATACTGCCTGAGCATCCGGGACGGTTCAGCAATCCCCACCTGCTGTAGTGCGGATACCGCCAACTGTTCCGCTTGCCGTTTCTCGTTCGGCTGGAACCGCGCAATCACCTCCGCGAGGTGAAACCCCACTTTGCGCAGCGGATTTAGGCTAGTCATCGGGTCTTGAAATATCATCGCCACTGGCCAGCGCGTTTTAGCGTCATACGGCACCCCGTCCACAACGCAGGAATCCCAGCGGCGCACCGCCGCCTCGGGCAACAGCGACAGGATGGAACGCATCGTCATGGTCTTGCCAGAGCCAGACTCCCCCACGATGCCCAAAGTTTGCCCCCGCGTCACCCGCAGGTCAACGTTGCGTAAAATACGGGTCGGTGCCCCCCGGCGCGGCACAATCTCCAGCGACAACCCGCTCAACTCCAAAATGTAGTCGTCTAAGTTTTGTTGCTGGGGGTTCACTGCTCTACCTCCGTCGCTTTACGGGTGACGTTGGTGAGCACGTTTAGGCAGTAGACCGTCGCCATGATGAGTGCGCCCGGGATGATGGCCAGATGCGGCAACTGTTGCAGCGAGCCTTGGGCAATCTGCAAAAGTTGCCCCCAGGAGGCTTGCGGGGGTTGGATGCCGCGCCCTAGGAACGACAAGGTGGCTTCGCTCATCATCGCCCCGGATACCGCCGCCGAAGCGGCCACCAGAATTGTGGGCAGGCAATCGGGGAGTACATGCCAAAGTGCGGTACGGAAACTTTTCTGGCCGATATATACGGCGTATCGCACGTAGGTACGCTCCCTGATAGAGAGAGTTTCGGCTCTCACTAGGCGCGCAGTGCCCATCCAACTGAACCCGCCCACGCAGATAACGATGGTGAAGATACCGGGTTTCAGCAGTAGCGACACCACCATCACCATCAACAACCAAGGTAGCGAGTTGAAGAAATCGACTATTCGCATCAGCAGGCCGTCCAGCCACGATGGGGCGAACCCGGCACTTAGCCCCACCACTACTCCAATACCGGTGCCCGTTAGGGTGGCGAGCAGCCCTACCGCCAGCGAGACGCGCCCGCCGTATAACACCCGTATGAAGTAATCGCGGCCCAACCCGTCAGTGCCAAACCAGTGCGCGGCACTCGGCGGTTGGCTCATGGAGTCGAGGTCGAGCGCGTCCGGGTCGATGCCCCACAGCGGTGCCGAAAGCGCGAACCCTACGATGACTAGCAGTAACACTGCCGCCCCGATAGCCTGCGGCGAATCCAAAAACGCACTCGCCCACCGGTGGCGGAAACCGTTCGGCTCGCCGGTTGCGTGCGCAACCGCGCGGGGTTTCTTAACCAGACTCATGCGGCGGCTCCTTTCAACCGCACGCGGGGGTCAGCTAGGCGATACGAGATGTCGGCCAGCAGGTTTCCGATGATAACTAGGGCGGCGGAGAGCAGCAGCACCGCCATCACCACTGGGTAATCAAAGTTGTTGATGGCGTCCGCGAAATACTTTCCGACGCCCGGCCACGCGAAGATGGTCTCAGTGATGAGCGCCCCAGTGACCAGCATGGGCAGCGCCAACCCCAACTGCGTAATCACTGGCAGCAGTACATGGCGAGAGATGTGGCCAGCAAAAATCTCCCGTTTGCTGGCGCCGAACGCCCGCTGCACCATCACGTAATCCTCGTTTAGTTGAGTGATGGTTGAGGAGCGCACGTAGCGCGACATATCGGGATAGAACGCCACGATGAGCACCAAACCGGGCATGACTAGGTGTTGCAGAAAATCTGGGAAATCAGTTCTGCCGACGCTGTGCATCCCGATAATCGGGAAAAGCCGCAACTGGAACCCGAGGAAATACATCACCAGCAGCGCAAACCAGAACGGCGGCATGGAGATGAACAGCGCGTTGCTGGTGTCAATTACGGTATCGGTGATACGGCCACGGTTGGCACCGGCCACCAACCCTAAAGTGATAGCCAACACCAGCGCGATGAGATACGCAGGCAGCACCAGAGAGATAGAGTTCGGAATTTTAGTAAGCAAGTCATCGGCGATGGAGTGGCGGCTGATTAGGGAATACCCAAAATCGCCTTGCAGTACACCCAAAATCCAGCGCCCGTATTGCACCAGAAACGGGTCGTTGAGGCCGTAGCGTTCCCGCAGCGCCTCCAGCGCCTCGCGGTCCATGTCGGGGGTGGCGAACGAGTCGATAACGTCGTAGGGCAACAGGTGCATGATGCCAAACACCACAAACGAGATGAGCAACAGTAGCGGCACTGCAACCAGCAGCCGCCGCACCAGATAGCTCAACATCACACTCCTTTGCCGAACAGTCTAATCGAGCTACTGGGAGGGTTGGGGGAAGAAGGAAACCCCAACCCTCCCAGAGCTAACAGGCACTATTTCTCAGTCAACTTTCCGAAATCGGTGAAAGTGTAAATCGAGACCAGTTTGGCCTGTTCAATACCGCCGATGCGGTCGTTGATGGCGATAATTTTCAGGTTATCGGCGATGGCGTAGAAGATGGCATCTTCCGCGATCAACGCTTGTACCGTATTGTAGGCGGCGCGCCGTTCGGCTTCCGTGCGCGCGGCAGCCCCAGCTGCGAACGCCGCGTCCACCTCCGGGTTGCCGTAGCTGAAATAGTTCCAACTACCATCGGAGCGGAACAGGCCGCCGTAGCTATCCGGGTCGGTGCCCATGATGTAGCCGCCGATGAACAGGTCGATAGTTGAATCTGCGCCTTTTTCAATTTCATCGTAGTAGTTGTCGTTGGGCACTAGTTCGATGGTGATACCGGCAGCAGCAGCCTGCGCCTGAATGACAGCCGTTTCAGCCTGCGCCTGCAGGTCGCCACCGGAGTAACCCAACGTCAAAGTCGGGTTGGCTACGCCGGATTCGGCCACCAACT
>JAITED010000161.1 GCA_031282235.1 Propionibacteriaceae bacterium
TGCGCATGACCTCAACGACTGCTTCCGTATCGCTAAAGACACGCTGACGTATCGCCGCTGGAACGACCCGTTCGGTGCCGACGGTCTGGATTCGGTGCGCCACACGCTGCGGTTGATGCGGCAGTCGAACCTGCCCGACACCCGCCTCATCATCTGCTCAATGGAGGGTGACTACAACTACTTCGACATCGACAACCTGATGAGCGACCCGGAGTACACCGACGTAATCGACCGCGTAGTCATCACCGCCGAGCCGGGCTATCTGGCGCGCTTCACCAGCACCAACCAGGTCATCAGCTATCAACGCCGCTTCATGAACGCCGTAGCCAACGACGCTAAAAAGGGGTAATACGACTAAAGCCCCCTTCTTGAAGGGGGTGGCAGGCGCAGCCTGACGGGGGTTTTCTTCCTGCGCTGCTCACCTGTAACCCCCGCCGACTAGCGTCGGCACCCCCTTTTGAAAAGGGGGCTACAAATGACCGCCTACGGCAGAGCCCCCTTCAAGCAGGGGGCAAAATGCGACATCAATTTTGCAGCACACTGCTTAACGCAGTTATTAGGGTGTCGTTGTCGGCGGGGGTGCGTATGGCGACGCGGTAGTATGCGGCGCTGAGAGCGGGGTAGTTGGCGCAGCTGCGAATTAGGATGCCGTGGGTGCGCAGTGCTGCGGCTAGGTCTGGGGTGTTGTTTGGGGCGCGGAAACAGAGGTAGTTGGCAGTGCCCGGCAGCACCGCAAAACCTAACGCTGCTAGCCCTGCCACTAATCGCGGGCGTTCGGCGGCGATGAGAGCGCGTAGCTCGGTGAGGTAATCGGTGCTGCGCAGTGCGGCTATCCCGGCGACCTGTGCCGGGGTTGACACCGCCCACGGTTGCCCGGTGGCGGCGACTGCGGCGGCAAGCTCTGCGGTGGCGCACAGCAGGTAGCCGAGCCGCAACCCGGCTAGCGCGTACTTTTTCGTAAAAGCGTCCAACACCGCCAAGCAGGGATACTGCTGCAACATCGGAATCATTGAATGGTCATGCGGCGTGGCGGTGAAACTCAAGAAACACTCATCCACTACCAGCAACGCCCCCACCTGTTCACAGCGCGCCGCCAACTGTTCCAACAGCGCACGCTCGCTCAACAAACCGGTGGGGTTATTGGGGTTGCATACGAACACCAGTCGAGTCTCTGCGCGCACCGCGGCGATGATGCCCGTATCCAGTTCAAGCGCGGGCTTGGCTAGCTCAAAGCGCCGCACCGAAAGCCCGGCTTGCAGCGCGGCGGCTTCGTATTCTGAGAACGTTGGTGCAACCACTAACACCTCGCCCGCTGGACAGCGCACCGCTACCACTTGGCACAACCGGAAGATGAGGTCTGCTGCGCCGTTGCCACACACCAACTGTTCATACGGCACTTGGGTGTACGCGCTGAGCGCCGTGCGTAGTTCCCGACTCTGTGGGTCTGGATACGCCGCCCACTCCGACACAGTAGCGCTCAGCGCCGCCAACACCGCAAGCGGCATCCCCAACGGGCTCACGTTGGATGAAAAGTCCAACCACGCCCCGCCCCCCGGAGCGCGCTGGGAGTAAACGTCACCGCCGTGTTGCACTCTCACAGGCTCTATACCCACGCTTTTACACCCCTAACTGCCATACACCTAGTGCCCCGGCCATAGCGGCCTCACCGTGGGCGGAGTTGGGGCTGGTGTGCTGGGCGTGGTCACGCCGCCAGATGCGCCAAGCCCCCCGCCAATCCAACCCGAGCAACCCGGCGCTGAGCACCATATGATAGCCCAACCCATCCCCCGCACCGGATGCGGAAACCAACTGGGGTCACCCACCACCAAATCAAGCAGAAACCCGCACCCGGTCGCCACCGGAAACAGCAAGGCTGGGTTCACCAAGAATCACCTCCTGGGAAGCAAGCCTAGCTGGAGATTTCCAGTGCAGCGTTGCTTGCGGCGAACTCCTCGGGAGCCAACTCCCAATCGAGAGCGGCGGCGTTCTCCTCGCCTTGCTGCTGATTGCGCACCCCGAGCAGCGCGGCAGACACCAGCGGGTGCTGCGCGCTCCAGTTGATAGCAACCGCAGACACCGGAGCGTCATGGGCGGCGGCGATGCCGTCTAGCACCCGTAGCACCTCTTGAGCCTTTGTAAACGCCGGTTCGGTGAAGAACGGATAGAAGATGGTACGCCAATCATCGGGTGCGAAACTGGGCTGGCTACGATACTTGCCGGTGAGCATCCCGGCGGCCAGCGGTGCCCACGCCATCACAGCGATTTCGTGTTCCTTAGCCCACGCCATCAACTCCTCGTTGCCGCGCTCCAACATGGAGTGCTGCACCTGTAGGAACTCAATATCGGTGAACTCATTGGCGGCGCCGATTAGCTCTACGGACGAGTTGGACACCCCAACGTGGCGAATGACACCCTGCTCTTTCAACTCTTGCAGCGTACCGAACGTCTCGGAGGCTGGAGCTTTGGTGTCGGTGTCGGGCCAGTGCTGCATGTAGAGGTCGATGTAGTCAGTGCCGATGCGGCTGAGCGCCAAATCAATCTCGCGCATGATGTTCTCGCGGGAGCCGTTCTGAACCAGCCCGGTGCCCTCGCCGCCCGGCCAAGTGACGCCGAACTTATCGGCAATGGTGATTTGGGAGCGATCCCGGCCGGCGATAGCTTCCCCAACGAGTACCTCAGCGGCACCGAAGCCGTACACCGGCGCGGTGTCGATGAAGTTTACTCCCTTGTCAAGCATGGCATGGATGGCGGCGATAGCGTCGCCCTCATCCTGCCCGCCCCAGCCGACACCGCCGATACCCCAAGTACCGACGGCAATTTTGGAGAGGTTAAGGCCAGTACGGCCAAATGTTGCATAACGCATGTTTTTAGTCCTTGTCTGTTTGTCAACGTTTGTCAACGTGTGTCAACGGTTATCAACTTTTTAAGCGGCTTGGCTGGTGGCGGGATAGGTCGGATAACCCGCCACCAACCAAGACCTAGGGAGAGAGGTACGTATCACTCCTCGGGGCGCAAGCCTGCCAACTGCGTAAACACATCGGTCGACTTCAAGCCGTAGTAGGCGTCCCGATAAACCTTGAACACCTTGTTGTAGACATCGACGTTAGCCGGGATGGGCTGATACTCCTTGTCAAAGCGCACCATATTCTCGACGACCTCAGCCACATCGCGTAGCAGGCCAGCACCCACGGCGGCCAAACCGGCAGCACCGAGAATGGAGGCATCGGGGACGTCTAGGGTACGTATCTTCACCCCGAACACGTCAGCGACGATCTGGCACCAACCGGCAGACTTCGACGCCCCACCGGTGAGGGTGATTACGTCATCCATCTGCACCCCAGCTGCCAGCATCGACTCTAGGATGTGGCGGGCTTCCAGCGTGATGCCCTCCATCACCGAACGCACCATGTCAGCCTTGGTGTGCGTATTGCGCAGCCCTAGGAACATACCGGTAGCGTTGGTGTCCCACGTCGGATAGCCGGAACCGAACAGCGCGGAGTAGAAAATTACCCCATTACTGCCCGGCTTGCTCTTTTCGATGTAGTTCTGCTCCATCAAGATATACGGGTCAACGCCCGTCTTAGCACCCTCGGCCACCTCATCTTGGCACAGCGTATCGCGGCACCAGCGGTAGCAGGTGGCACCAGAGACCTGTGGCCCCTCCACCTCGAATACGCCGAGCACCGGGCTGGACGGAATCATCATGCCGGTGAGCGCCTTGAAATCGGGCTTCGCTAGGCCGACAGCCAACAGGCCGAACGTGCCGATGGTCAGCGATGCGGCACCATCTTTGATGACGCCTGCGCCCATCGCGCCGAGTTGCTGGTCGCCAGAACCGGCAACAATCTTGGTGCCGACTGCGAGCCCAGTACGCTCCGCAACCGCCTCCTTGATAGTGCCAACCACTTCGGCCGGCTTGCAGGTCTTGGGCAGTTTCGCCATATCGAACCCGAGCGCACCACACAGTTCCTCGCTCCAGTCCAGCGTCCGTACATCCATCAAGCCGGTGACGGTACCATCGGAGATTTCTACCACGAACTCGTCAGAGCCGAAGCCGTGCAGAATGAAACTTTCAACTGTTGAGAAATACTTCGTCTTGGCGTATGTCTCCGGTTCATTCTTCATCACCCAGTAGTACTTGGCGACAGCGAAGATGTTGTAGCCCGGCATACCGGTGATTTCATTGCGCCGCTCGGGGCTGATTTTCTCGTTAATCTCAGCCATCACGGACTCCGCGCGGGAATCCAGCCAGATATAGAACTTGTCGTCAATCGGCTGTAACTGCTCGTCCACTAGGCAGAACGACGAGCGGTTCACCGAGAACGAGATTGCTTTGATGCTCTCGGGAGCCACACCTGAGGCAGCAACTGCATCTTTCACCGCATCAAAGGTGATGTCCAGCACGAACTGCGCGCCCACTTCCACCCAGTTAGGCTTGGGCTCGTTGAGGGTGTACTCGCGGTAACCCCTGCCCAACACTTTGCCATCAAGGCCCATCACGGCGGCCTTAGTGCCCGTGGTGCCAACATCGACACCAATTACGTAGTCAGTCATCTTGGAATTGTTTCCTTTCTAATTATGTTTTTTCATCGAATCAATCGTCAGCGGTGACGATTAACTCACGCAGTTGGTCGAAACGTTCAATCATGCGTTCATACCCGCCGCTTGCCAGCAGCAACTCGGGGCCATAACCGTAGCTGACCACCCAACATCTGACACCGGCGTTGCGCGCGGTGTCCACGTCGTAGGGCATGTCACCCACGACCACCGCCGCCGCAGCGGGCAGGTGGAGTTGGGCGAGAATCTGATTGACGCAATCGGGGTCGGGCTTCGGTGCCGCCATGTCGTCTACGGTGACGATGGCGGCGAACAGCCCGGCGATACCCAGAGTTTGCAGCACCCGCTGTGTCGCGAGCCTGCCTTTCTGGGTAGCCACTGCCAACTGGGTGTGTGCTGCCAAAATTGGCAAGGTTTCAGCCACCCCCGGATAGAGCACCGTGCCCCAATCGGGGTTCTCCGCGTAATACGGCCCGAAGCTCGCCAACGCCTCATCCAGCAGCACGTTTTGCTTTTCACCCAGTATTGTCGCCCACAGTTTGCGGGCTCCCCCGCCGAGTGCGTTGCGTATCTGCTCCACACTCACCGGGGCTAGTCCCAGTTCGCTCAAGGTATGGTTGGCGGCGTGCGCAATCCCAGGCACAGTGTCGGCGAGCGTACCATCCAAATCTAGGATGATTACCCCCGGCGTGCTTGACATCGCGCACGCTCCTTTCTCGAACCTTATGTTGAACTTGATACCCGATTCATTACGGTTGATAGGCCGGTACTAGGCCAATCTCGCGCATGGTATCGAGCGCATTGATGATTTCGATGGCGGCGCGGGTGCCGATTAAATCTGCACCTGCTAGCAGGAATGCGTAAGCGTTCTGCGGCCTAGGGAACTTCACCCCGGCAACCTTCAGCTTTACGGGTGTCCCCACCAGCGTCTTTTTCATCGTCAAGAACTGCTCCATCGTCGGGCCCTCAAACTGGCCAGTGGAGGTCTTTGCGTAATCGCAACCCACCTCAGCGATGATTTCGCACGCTATCTTGATCTGCTCATGGGTGAGGAACGCCACGTCCAGAATCACCTTGGTGAGGGCATCTCCGGCGGCAGCCTTGAAATCTTGCAGTTCTGTGCGTATCTCAGCGACGTCGCCGCTGCGCAGTGCCCCGACGTTGATGACCGTATCTACGGCTCTGCAACCAGCCTTGACGGCGTACTCCGTCTCCAACGCTTTAATTTTGGAGGGTGCGACACCGAACGGGAACCCGATTCCGGTGGCGGGCAGCACGTCCGTACCGGCTAGCTCCTCCACCACAATGGGTGTCCAATACGGGCTGGCAGAGTAGAAAGCGGCACAGTTGTATTTCACAGCTTCACGGCAGCCGGAGCGAATGTCGGCCTCGGTGGTCTCTTTCGGGAGTACCGAGTGGTCAAAACATTTACCCAGCGACCACTTATCCATTTTGGAAAGATCGATCATTTTCTTGATCTCCTTATCGCCTTGTTGTATTCCGGCTAACCCCATTTAGGCCACCGGAGCATCTTGTTACGGCACCACTCAGAGCCCGAGTTGTGCCTTGATTCTGCGCGTCAGTTGAGCTTGGTGACGAACTCCAAGCTGGCCCACCACAGGGTTACGACACCAGCTATGCCGCCCAGCAAGCAGTAGAACAGCTCGCCGATGGCCATTTGTCCGTAGTTACTCCACTTAGAAGCCCCATCCTTAAAGGAGCCGGGGATGCTCGGGAAGTAACTCATACCCGCGAAGAACACCCCAGCGCCGCAGAACAGAGCCGGAACGTAGTTGAACGGAGCGCTGGTGAGCTGCAGGAACAGCACCGGGATGCAGACAATCACTAATGCGATGGGGACTGCCCAGAAACCGGTCTTGCCGATAATGGCCGCGAGTTCGAAAATTGCGACAGCGGCGCAGATGCCTAGTGCGTAGCTAATCATCGTCCAGATGATGCCCTTCCAGTAGTAGGTGCCCGCCTCGGCGGCGTTGAAAGCACCAGACAGGAACAGCAATGCCCACGCTTGGAATGAGACCCAGCCACCACCAGCCTTGAACGGGCCGATGCCACCTTTGCCGACTGCAAACTGGTCGATGACCTGAATCACCGCCGCCAACACCCCGATAGAGATGGAGTAGGCGACCAAGTTGTATGCGAATGTCATTTCTTATGCCTTTCAGTTATGGTTGTTTACTTGTCTCCGCTGAGCACGAGTAGCAACTTTGCCTACTCGGCTCACCGGTGCAAGACAATTGGCACCACAGTTGGCGCTGTTTATTGCGGGAAGCTACTGCCGTCACTGCGCTGGCTACAGATGAAACCCCCATCCAGCTTTTGTAACATATGTAACTTTCCGCTTGGCCACTGTGGTAACCTATGTAATCAGACTAGCGGTACCTCGGAGTTTGTCAAGCACTTGTATAGATGAGTTTGCGGCAATTTTTGGATTTGCAAAAAAACCGCTCCCGCTAGTCGGGGAAGTAGGTTGTACCGGTATAGACAGGATGCCATGACTCAGCCAATAAACGAGCGTTTGCGACGCTTAGAACACGTCGCTCGGCTCTACTACGAACAGGATAAGACACAAGCCGAAATCGCTGCGCTCCTTAAAATTTCTCGCCCGCTGGTGTCCCGACTGCTCACCGAAGCCAAAACCGCCGGCATCGTAGAGATACGTATTCGTTCAGCGCTTACGAACACCAACCCTGCGCTGTGCGCCGTACAAGAAGCATACGGATTGGTCGGCGGGGTCTTGATACCCGAATACGCCGACGACGCTTCACTGAACGAGCACTCAGCTAAAGCGGCGTTGGAGTTGATTGACGAAGTGGGCGGTGGCCGGCTCGGGCTTGGTTGGGGGCACGTAATCGGCCAGATGGTGACGCTGCTTGACCAACTGCCCCCGCAGCACAGCAACATCACCGACATCACCCCGCTGGTGGGCAGTCGCGGTGTTCCGATTCGGCACTATCACTCCAACGAGA
>JAITED010000197.1 GCA_031282235.1 Propionibacteriaceae bacterium
GTGAAAAACGTGGCGTTAGACCGGAAGATTGTCACCGCGATTGATACGTCTATGAGCATCCAGCTCGACACTTGGCCGATTACCAACCAGAAGAAATCGGGGCGCTGCTGGCTGTTTGCCGGGCTGAACTTCTTAAAACAGCATCTAATTGACGAACTAAAAGTGAATAACTTTGAGTTCTCACAAGCCTATCTGCATTTCTGGGACAAGTTGGAGAAAGCCAACTGGTTCTTGACTTCAATGATTGAATTGTCCGATAGGCCGCTGGATGACCGCACTATCGCGCAGCTCATCAAAGACCCCATCGGCGATGGCGGGCAGTGGGACATGTTCGTATCTCTAGTGCGCAAATACGGCGTAGTGCCCAAGTTTGCGATGCCGGAGACGGAATCGTCCTCCAACACCGCCGCGATGAACAACACTCTTTGCACCCTGCTACGCCGCGCAGCCGGGAAACTTAGGGAAGCGGTAGCAACTGGCGCGGACGCCGATACGCTACGGCGGGGCTTCGTCGCGGACGTCTACCGCGTGCTATCCATCCATCTGGGCACCCCTCCGACCGACTTCATCTGGCAGTGGCAGGACAAGGACAAGCAGTTCAACCGTATCGGCACCATGACCCCGCTGGAGTTCGCCGCCAAATACATAACTATCAATCTGGACGATTACGTATGCGTGGTGAACGACCCGCGCGAGACCTCCCCATACGGCGCGATGCTCACCGTAGACCACCTCGGTAACGTGGTGGGCGGTCGCCCCATCCGTTACCTGAACGCCCCCGCCGACACCCTCAAAGGTTTGATACGCAAAGCCCTAGAGGACTCCCGCGTGGTGTGGTTCGGCTGTGACGTGGGCAAACAGTTCGACCGCGAACATGGGTTGTGGGATGCCGCCATCCTCGATTACGAGGGGGTGTACGGGGTGCCGTTGAGCATGACCAAAGCCGAACGGATGCAACTCGGAGTCTCAGCGATGACGCACGCGATGGTTATCACCGGCATCGACATCCTGCCAGACGGCAGCATCCGGCGCTACCGCGTAGAAAACTCCTGGGGCGATGACCGCTCTGACAAGGGATACGACACCATGAACGACTCATGGTTCGCTGAATACGTATTCGAGCTTGCAGTCCCCAAAGCCGATTTGCCGCCCGAAATGCTAGCCCAGCTAGACCAAGCCCCCATCGTGCTGCCGCTGTGGGATCCGATGGGCGCCTTAGCGTAACGGCTAGTCGCAGCCCATCCTTTGAAGCCCCCTTTCCAAAGGGGGTGGCAGGCGTTAGCCTGACGGGGGGTTGCGGGTGCAACTAGCTGTGTACTGCGATTCGTTTGGTTTTCGGGGTCAAGATACGCTTCCGGCGACTAGGATATGGGTGTTACCCAGATTTTGGTTTTAAGGAGACAACGATATGAGCACAGATAACACTGGCCAAATCCCAACTTCACCGGTGCCGCCTGCCAACAACTACGGCGCGCCGGTGCCCCCACCTACCCCCGACATCACCTCCGCTATCCCGGTGGCACCGTGGGCACCTGACCCCACCTTGGCCGGCGCTACTGCCGTGCCGCCCACCCCGCAGCAGCCGTATCAACAACCGGGACAACCGGGGCAACCGGGGCAACCTTGGCCGCCGCAGGGCTATCCGCAGCAGCCGTATCCCCCCGTGCCGCAAACACCTAGCTTCTTGCAGCATGAGGCGTTTGCCAGTTTCCGCGACGTGAAAAAGACAAAGTTCGGTTCCGAGAGTTTCTGGCCGAATCTGCTACGTATCATCGGCTGGGTTTCGTCCGGGCTGCTGACTCTCGTCGCCCTGATTACGTTAATCGCGTCGCTGTCTAACAGCTATCTGCCTTTCGCTACGGGTTTCACCGCTTTCCTCACCTCAATAATCAGTGCAGCGCTGGTGCTGACGGTGTGCATGGTGTTCGCCAACATCGCCGATGACATAGACACCATCCGCAAGAACAGCGACAAAGCCGTATTCGCTGCGACGCAGCCCACCCCAAAAGCTGAGTAGCTGAGTAGCAGCCGTATAAACACACACCTGACAACCTTGGCGTCACCCCCATTTTCCACCGGGAGTGACGCCAAGGCATAGCCATTGGGTGGTTAGCCGTTTAATGCTTTGTCCACTGCGTCCCTGAAAGTGCCGGTGGCGATGGGTTCCCACGGTTCCCAGTTGGCGGGGATGCTGGTGAATGCGTAAACATTACGGTAAACGGCGACGTGGATTTCGTCAGTTTTACCGTCATCCAACTTCACGTTTAGCTGGTAGATATCCACACCCGTTGCCGTGTTGTAGTCAACGCTGGCGATGGTGACCCCGCCGGTCTCCCGCCAGCACTCTTTCATGTTGCCCACAAACTGCGTCGCAGCATCATGCGCGTCGAACAGTGTAAAGGTGATGCCTTGGTCATCTTCGCTCACAGCCTCGGCTAGGACGTGTTGTGCGACAGCCTGTTGTATCTCGCACGACGGCGGCGAGTAGTCCCTTACCGTCAGCGGCGCAATATCCGCAGCGTTCGGAAAGTATTCAGTGGCCAACGCCGTGAACTGGTCACGCGTCAAAACCTGCGTATCAACAACTTCTCCCTTGTCGCGCGAGAAAAACCAGATACTCGCCACCCCTAGCGCTAGCCCGAGAACTACCCCAATACCGACTGCTAGCCACCGATTGCTCTGCCCCGTTGCTGACATTGTTCGTCCTTTCATCAAAACCAACACCGTTGTTGTGATGCGCCTTGAGTTGAGCTTACCGCTCACGGGGCGCAGAAGCACCTAGATTTTTGTGTGCATTCGGCTCTAGCCACCCAATACGTACTCACCGCGGGGTCGACAGGGCAACGGCGACCGCGTTGGGGTCGCCATCGGTGCTGACGCTGCGCTCGATAACCACATCGAAAAGCATTTTTACGTTAGCGAGCAGTTCCCTAGCTTGATAGCGGCGGTAATCGAAGTTGCGGATACGTTCCGTCTCCGGCACTCCCACCACCTCAATCTCCAGCAGGCGGCAGGCGGCCACCGCGCGCGGCAGATGATAATCTTGCGTCACCACGATGAGGTCTCTCACCCCGTACACATTGCGCGCCCGATAGCAGGAACTATACGTATCATCGCCCAACGCATCCATGACGATACGCCCCGCAGGCACCCCGGCAGTCACCAACCAGGCTTTCATGCCCTCCGGTTCCGAATAACCGCCATCAGCCGTGCCGGATACGATGATGACTTCGGTTTTCCCCGCGTGATACAGCGCCGCCGCAGTTTCCAACCGGGCTGCCAGATACGGGGACGGACCATCGTCCCACATCGCCGCCCCCAACACCAGCGTCACCTGTCGGGGAGGCACCGTCCCCAACGCCTCAATACGCGACGACGACAGCCCGCGCACCGTCAGCCAAGACACTCCCAACGCCAGCACTACCACACTTACGGCCAAACTCAGCACCCGTTTCACAATCCAAGTAAGGATCTTCTGCACCAATCCCACCCCTACAGCCTAGATGATTGCGTCCTTTTCGGTTTATATTTCGCGTATCCGCAATTGGCGGTACTGGGTGATTAGGGCGCGCGTGGCGGCATCTTGAGCGGCCAGCGCGGCGGCATCACCGGCTAGGGCGGGGACGATACCGAGCGCCAACTTTTTACCGAGTTCCACCCCCCACTGGTCGAAGCTGTTGAGCCCCCACACCACGCCTTGAGTGAACGTGATGTGCTCGTATAGCGCAATCAGTTCGCCTAACACGCACGGGGTCAACGCTGAAGTCAGAATGGAGGTGGAGGGACGGTTGCCGGGGAACACTTTGGCGGGCACCAACCATTCCGGGGCGCCCTCAGCGCGCACCTCGGAAGCGGTTTTACCGAACGCCAGCGCGGCGGATTGCGCAAAAAAGTTCGCTAGAAACAGTTCGTGCATATCCTGACCATCGGATGACAACGGATACGCCGGATTAGCGGCAGCGATGAAATCGCAGGGCACCAACTGCGTGCCCTGATGAATGAGCTGGTAAAAGGCGTGTTGCCCGTTGGTGCCGGGTTCACCCCAAAACACCTCGCCGGTGGCGCTGGTGACGCCAGTGCCATCCCAGCGCACCCGCTTACCGTTTGATTCCATCGTCAACTGTTGCAAATACGCCGGGAAGCGGTGCAACTGCTGCGCATACGGCAACACTGCGTGCGTAGCGGCGTGCAGGAAGTCCACGTACCACACGTTCAGCAACCCCAGCAGCGCCGGCAGGTTGCGCGCCAGTTCGGTGGTGCGAAAATGCTCGTCCATAGCGTGCATCCCCGCCAGCAAGGCGCGCCAATTTTCGCTCCCCACAGCGATGACGACGGACAGCCCGATGGCCGAATCCACCGAATACCTGCCGCCCACCCAATCCCAAAAACCGAAAGCGTTAGCCGGGTCGATGCCGAAAGCGCTCACCGCCGCTAGGTTGGTGGAGACCGCCACGAAATGGTGCGCGACAACCGCATTCGGGTCGGTGACGGCGACCCCACTGCGCTCCAGCGCGTCCAGCAGCCACGCCCGACACCAGCGGGCGTTTGTCATGGTCTCCAACGTGGTGAACGTCTTGGATGAAACGATGAACAGCGTGGTCTCCGGGTCGAGATTCTGAGTTTTCTGATGCGCATCGTATGGGTCGATGTTGGAGATAAAGCGGCATTCAATGCCAGCGCTACGATACGGCGCCAGCGCTTCATACACCATCACCGGCCCGAGGTCAGAGCCGCCGATACCGATGTTGACTACGGTTTCTATACGTTTTCCAGTGCTGCCCAGCCACTGCCCCGTGCGCACCCGCTCCGCGAAATCACACACCCGCGCTAGCGTTTCTTGCACCTGAAGCACCACATCTACGCCGTCCACAATCAGGCTCTCACCAGCGGGTTTCCGCAGCGCAACGTGCAGCACGCTGCGCTGTTCAGTGGTGTTGATACGCTCCCCAGCGAACATGGCATCCCGATGCGCCTCCAACCCCACCTGCTCCCCCAACGCAACCAGCGCCGCCCAAATCTCGGGCGTGATGAGGTTTTTAGAGAGGTCAGCTACCAGATCAACAGCGGAGTACGTATAGCGTTCCGCGCGTATCGCATCTGTGGCGAACCAGCCGCGCAAATCGGGGGTAAAGCCATTCGCTAGCGCAGTGAGGGTCTGCCAAGCCGGGGTCAAAGTAGCATCAATTGGAGCGTTCATGCCCCTAAGCCTAAACCTTATTAGCTGAGGCCGTATAGGAATAGCGCGGGGTTGAAGGAACCTTGCGCTGCGGAAATACCCTGCCAGTGCACGTGGCAGCCGGTGGATTTGCCGGTGTTGCCCACCAAGCCGATGACCTCGCCCTGGGAGACTTCTTGCCCGACGCTGACCATAATTGATTTCTCATACATATGGCCGTAGCCGGTGGAGATGTCGCCGTGGCTGATTTCGACGTATTCACCCAACTGGCCGTATCGACCTGCGTAAGTGACCACGCCAGCGAAGGAGGCCACAATCGGGGTGCCGCACTTTACCGCAAAATCCATACCGCTGTGGAAAGCCTCATACCCGTACACCGGGTCGATACGCATCCCGTAGCCGCTGGACATCGTAGCGCCCACCACCGGCACGATGTATTGCCCGCGCCGAATCCCCAGCCGTTGCAACAACGCCAACGCCGTGTCATCCATAATCGCACCCGATGCGGCGTATATCCGGCGCGCCTCTGCCTCGGCAGCTAGACGTTTTTCTTCGGCGATACGAGCCGCCTCAGCGGCATCCAACTCGGCCTGCACCTGCATCGCCTCAGCGGTGAGTTCGTTTGAGTTGGTGATAGCGGAGGTGACACCCAGCGCGAGCAGCAGTTCCGTATTGCGCGGGTCGTAATCTATGGAGGTGCCCCGCACCGGGTTCATGGCGACACCGGTGTTGCGTTCAACGTCGCCGTTGCTCATGGGCGCGATATCGGTGCGGACGGGTTGCGGGGAGTTGTCGCCGACAGCAGTACCGATGATAGAAAAAGCGCCCAAAACCACGGCGGCGATAATGGCCAATACGGCACCGCGCGCTGGCCTGCCGCGTCCACTCGTCGCCGCTGGTGCGGTGCATCGTTTGTGTTTGATTTGCACAACGGTGGTGGAACGTTCGGTGAGCAAAGCCCTAGTGGCGCGCACTTCAGTGCCGGGAGAAAAATCCATAGGGTCAACATCAATACGCCGTTTAGCGCTAACGTTCTCGCTCATCATCATGCTGGCTGTACCTCTCCTGCTGCGACCCCACTCACCGTAACTCTGGTGTTTTTACGCCCAGCCGAGGTAGCAGCCACAGCAGCTATGTACATATCGTCCCCAACTTTCCGGGCAACGCTCACAGCGTCCATACCCGGGGTAAGCGAAACGACAAGCGCGGCAGACGGACGCAAAACGCACACAGTTACTCCCAAGGATAGTGGCGGCAACCGACAACCGGCGGCAACCGTAACCACTCAAAAGTTGACCTTAAAAGCGTTACGGCTTTTCCTTGCTAGTTTAGCGAGTCACCCGGTTCAACACAAGCCGAACCTGAGAAATCTTTATGAAAACTCTCAAAATTGTTAGTTCAGCTAATGGGGAACTGCTTTGTTTCCTGCGCTATTTACCCTCTGAGTCCTGCTTCTGTTTCGGCACGAAAGCTCCACGCTCGTAAGCCAGCGGATACGGCATCTCCTCGGGCTGCTTATCCAGCTTATACCCTGCCCACAACGGCCAATACGGACGCCTAATCGCTGCCCGGCCGATGGCGATAGCGTCAATATTGCCCTCATCCATGATGCGCGCCGCCTGCTTGGGGCTGGTGATGAGACCCACCGCGATAACCGGCAACCCGGAGCGCCGTACATGCCGCGCCAACCACACCTGATAGCCGGGCTGGGTGTCTATCGTTGCCGGAACATTGCCGCCAGAACTCACATCCATCATGTCAACGCCGTGCTCCTTGAGGAGCGTGGCAAGTTGCACGCTCTCCCGCACACTCCAACCCTCATCCAACCACTCGGTAGCGGACAGCCGTACCAGCAGCGGCATGGTCTCCGGCAGCACCGCGCGTACCGCATCCACCACCTCAATCAGCAGCCGACTACGCCCCTCAAAATCGCCGCCGTACTCGTCGGTGCGCAGGTTGGTGAGCGGACTCAAAAACTCAAACAGCAGATAGCCGTGGGCGGCGTGCAACTCCACCGCATCAAACCCAGCGGCTACCGCGCGCTCAGCGGCAGCAGCGAACGCCGTAACCACCGCGGCGATGTCGTCCTTGTTCATCTCGCGCGGGGTGTCGTAACCGGGGAACGCGATGGGGCTGGGAGCCATCGTCTGCCACCCGCCCTCGGATTCCGGCACGCTCGCTGCTTTGGCAGCGGAACTGCCTTTACGGCCAGAATGATTCAGCTGTACGCCGATAGCTGCGCCGTAAGCGTGTACGAAATTGATCACGCGTTTCCAAGCGTCGCGCTGCGTATCGTTCCAAAGCCCGCAGTCATAAGGCGTGATACGCCCCTCCGGGGTGATGCCGGTGGCCTCAGCCATGATTAACCCGAAGCCGCCCACCGCACGCGAACCGTAGTGAACCAGGTGCCAGTCGTTCGGCACCCCATCGCGCTCCTGACAGGAATACGTACACATCGGAGGTAGGAACATGCGGTTACGAATCGTGAGCCCGCGCAGCATAAAAGGGTCAAATAGAGTTGCCATGTACTACAGGCTAGCCGAAAATTTGCGCCGAGTGGTTAGACAGCTCAAAGTTTGCTTTCTAATCTCGCCAAGCAGCGGAGGCGGCGGGATTCGAACCCGCGAGGGCTTGCACCCAACCCGCTTTCCAAGCGAGCGCCATAGACCAACTAGGCGACGCCTCCGCCGGGTAGCTTACCGCTTTAGGACTAGCTACTGCCAATCAGCGCTGCGGAAA
>JAITED010000206.1 GCA_031282235.1 Propionibacteriaceae bacterium
GGCATTCTCGGCTGAAGGTATCTACCGCATAAACATGACTCAACGCGTGACCCTGCCAAACGGGCAAACCTCCTCCGATACGGAAGTTTTAGTGATCGTCGTCGGTGACGTGAACCCAGCCACTGCTGTGACTAGCGGCTCAGGTTGCGGAATACTCTCGGATACGCAACTCAACGCAGGCAACGCTGCTGCGGTGTTGAAAGCAGCACAACAAGTAGGCGCTGTCATAGCAGTGATACCCGCAGCACCAAACCCGGGTTCTAACACCACAACCACCCCTACCCCCACATTCACCCCGGAAACACCCACACCAACACAAGACAATCCGGTGCCGTTACTGCTATCAATACTCGGGTTACTACTCGGTATCGGAGCCGCCGGAGCAGGTCTACTATGGCGACACAACCACCGCCGTGGGGCCGCCTAATGGCCACACCAAACCACAAAAAAGTTAAGTGCCTAGCTGCAGTGGCCTTGCCTTTTTGCGGTTTGCTGCTGCTCGTCGGCTGTGCGAACAAACCGGCATTTGCGGCAAACCCGGAGCGGCTACAGGTCATCACCACCACCGGAATCATTCGGGACTTGGCGCAACATGTTGGTGGAGAGTTAGTCGATGTTATCTCCCTAGTGCCAGATAACGGCGACCCGCACTCCTACCAGCCCACGCTGCGGGATGCGCGCAACGTGGTTTACGCAGATGTTGCTTTCTCGAATTATGCGATGCTTGAAGAACAGTCTGTGATTAAGACTCTGGACGCAAACTTGCCAGACGATGCCATCAGCGTCTCATTGGCTGAGGAAGCCATCAAATACGCCGCTGAGATCATCCCCCTGGTTGAGAATGTGAACTTGGATACGGTGTGGTTAGGCTTAAGGGCACAAGGAGCCGGTGAGAGCTACGGCGCGACACGCACTTCAGAGGTGTTGTTATCGGCCATCGCCGCAACCGGCCCTGGTGACATTTATGCCTATCTGACTGGGTCGTTTGGGAACACCGAAATATATTTCGACTCCTCAAATGGTTTTGAGGCAGCCAACGGCTACCGGGATGACAGTATGAGTTTGCCCGCTGATGCACACACCCACCTATCATGGGTGTTCACCCGTTCTGGTGTTTACACCATCACGTTGCAGGCAAAGCTCAAAGTCAGCGACACCTCAAAACCGCTCGATTTGGGGCAGGCGACGTACACTTTCGCCGTCGGAGTGCAACCGGCACAGGCTGCTGCCGAAGTGGGCATCGTTGACCCGGTGATTCTCGACCAAGGCCACGCCGACCTCACCGCAAACCTTGACACCGGGCAACTGGAGGTACGCTTTGACCCCGCTGGAGGTGGGGAGCATTCGCAACGCGCCTACGCCGCTAATCAAGTGATTATTGAAGTGCCGACGAAGGCGATGGCTGAAATACCTGCTGGTGAACAGTTCCGTTTTCTCGGCCGTCCTGGGGAGCAGGTTTATCAACTCGCGCAGGCGGTGTTGGGCAAACACGTACATGGTGAGATTGACCCGCACCTGTGGCAAAACGTGCGTAACGCCATCGCCTACGTGCAGTTAATCCGTGACACCCTAATCGGAGCCGACCCGGAACACGCCGCTGCATACGTGACGAATACGAATACGTATCTTAAAGAGTTGGAAGCCACTGACGATTACGTGAGGAACACCATTGCGCAGATACCAGCCCAGAATCGCTACCTGATAACCACACATGATGCTTTCGGTTATCTAGCTAACGCCTACGGTCTCAACGTCGCGGGTTTCGTAACCCCAAACCCCGCCACCGAACCCTCCCTTTCTGAGCGCCGCAAACTGAGCGAAACCATCCGCTCCCTTAACGTGCCAGCAGTATTCTTGGAACCAAATCTCGTAGCCAGAGCGTCAACCCTCGTTCAAGTCGCCAATGAGCAAGGTGTAAAAGTCTGCCCCATCTACGGTGACACCTTCTCTGACACCGTAACCAGCTACACCCAAATGATGCGCTTCAACGCCGACAGCCTACGCGACTGCCTCACCCCTTAACCCCCGATTACTTTTAGGAGAACCTTTATGTCGATACCTGCGTTTGCAACATCGAAGCGTTGCTTTTTATCAGCGCTGGTTTTGGTAGGGATGCTTACCGGGTCTACTACGGCGTTTGCGGATGAAGGGGGCGACGACCCTTTGAATCAGACGTTGGGTGAGCTTGCAATTGTGCATGGGCAGCGGGTGTTGGAGAACGGGCACATTGATATGGGGCCTAAGTATGAGGACGATGGCACTTGGCGGTTCCTTATCCATGATGATGTCGCTAAAGCGGATGCTAATGCGACCAGTGTGTGGCGTTATCCAGCGGAGACGGTGTTTCAGGTGGTTGACGCTGCTCGGCTCAGCGTTCCCGATGACCCCGCTTATAGTTTTTTGGGCGCGGCTGCCGGTAGTGAGGTTTATGTTGTGCCGCAAACCCAGCATCCGCAGGTTGTTTGGTTGGGGTGGAACACTCAAGACCCAGAGGTGATGGCAACGATTCAGCGCGGCATCACGCTTTCGCTCAGCGCGGTGCAGGGGCCGGGCGTGATGACAACCTATCTACAATCTGGGTCTTTTGGTGAACCGCAACTACTGTGGGATTCACGTAAAAGCGACGCGCAGCCTATCTGGGTTGATGTGAACACCCACACCCACGCCAACTGGGTTTTCACCCAACCCGGTGTCTATCTGGTGGAACTCATCGCCGAAGCTGACCTTATCGACGGCTCCCATGTGAGCGACACGCAACAGATACGGTTCGCCGTCGGCAGCGCCACCGCGCCAGAAGCGGCGTTCAATGCGACTTGGGATACTGCCGATAACACAACTGACTCGAACACCAATGACCCCGCAATAGAAGCGCCAGATACGCAGGCAACGGATGAGAGCGCAAAATCGACAAGCAACCCGCTGGTGACGCTGCTTATTGTTTTAATCGGGTTGGTTGCGCTCGCTCTAGTGATTGGAATCACGGTTGTTGTTATCCGCAGCAACCGCGCCAAACAACGTATTTTTGCTAGTCAACAAACGGTTGAAAACGCGGGGTTGCCGCCGGAAGGCGACCAAGTATGACAGCGATGCTTGAAATTGAAGATATTGCCGTAGAGCTTGGCGGGCGGCGCGTTTTACATGATGTAAATCTCAACGTGTCCAAAGGTGAACTGGTGGCGCTTATCGGGCCGAACGGTGCCGGAAAAACCACCCTACTGCGCACAATTCTTGGGCTACAACGCGCTGCCGCCGGGCGGGTGCGGGTCACTGAAGATGCTGCCAAACCTGGGAAAACTGCCATCGGTTACGTGCCGCAACGCCACGAGTTCGCCTGGGACTTCCCCATATCTGTAGCAAATGCTGTAGTCACAGGTCTTTCCGGTCAACTTGGGTTGTTTAGACGCCCCGGAGTCGCAGCTTGGGAAGCTACCGCAGAAGCGTTGGACAGAGTGCAGTTAAGAGACCTCGCCGATAGGCCGATTGGGCAACTTTCCGGTGGGCAACGCCAACGAGTGCTCGTTGCCCGCGCGCTGGTGCTGCGCCCCACCGTGCTGCTGCTTGACGAACCGTACACCGGACTCGACATGCCCACTGCGGAACTGCTCAGCACCCTATTTTCTAACCTCGCCCATGAGGGACGAGCCGTGTTGATGACCACCCATGACCTGTTGGGTGCCCTCACCGACGCTGACCGGCTGGCGCTGCTAAACCGTAGCATCGTCGCCGTTGGTACTCCCGCTCAACTGGTGACCGAGCCGGAATCATGGATGAAAACTTTCGGAGTCAGCTCAGATTCGGCGCTACTAAAAATGTTGCAGGTGATGGTATGAACCCTATCGACTTCTTTATGGACTTGTTTAACCCCGATTTGGCTTTTCTGCCAAAGGCGCTAGTGGTGGCGGTTATGTCATCCGTGGTGTGCGGCGTTATTGGTAGTTACGTCGTGCTGCGCGGGATGGCGTTTATCGGTGATGCCGTGGCGCACGCGGTGTTTCCCGGGCTGGCCATCGCGTTCGTCATCTCCGGGAATCTAGTGTTGGGCGGCACTATCGCCGGCATTTTAACTGCGGTTTTGGTTGCCATATTTTCCCAGAACCGGCGAGTAAAAGAGGACTCAATCATTGGGATATTCTTTGTCGCTGCGTTCGCGCTAGGCATCGTCATCATCTCTCAAGCCCCCGGTTACGCCGGGAGTTTGCAACAGTTCCTGTTCGGTTCCATAACGGGCATTCCTGATAGCGACCTCTATATCGTCTGCGGCACCACGGCTTTTGTGCTGTTGGTTGTGCTGCTGTTAAACAAGGAGTTCATCACTGTTTCGCTCGACCGTGAGTCTGCGCGTGCCTTGGGGCTAAACGTATTCTGGCTCGATATCGTGCTATATGTGCTAGTCACATTGGCAGTGGTGATAAGCGTGCAGATTATCGGCAACGTCCTTGTGCTGGCGCTGCTCATCATCCCGGCAGCCACAGCCCGGCTGCTCAGCAACAACCTCGCCGTCATGATGTTTTTGGCTCCACTCATCGGCGGGTTAGCTGCCATCGTCGGATTGTATATCTCATGGTCGTGGGATTTTCCTACCGGCGGCACCATAGTTTTAGTACTCAGCGCCACTTTCCTGGTGGTCTGGTTGTTTTCATACCGTCACTCTGATCGGAGGATCAATGTCGATTGACACAGTAACTACATCCACTACGACGAATCGTTGGCTGTGGCCAACCATCACCGTCGTGTTGGCATTTTTAAGCGTGGGGACGCTGGTCGCAGCATTCGTCCTCAACCTCGGCGCCGAACCCGCAGATGCAAACCCGCCGCTGCCATCCCAAAGCGCCACGGTGACACCTGCCACTCCGACTCCGAGCGCAACCACCCCCACCCCAACGCAAAATGTTCCCATAGCTGAACTCGCTGACCCCGCTTGGGTGAAACGTATCGCCGCTGCGGGGGACATCCCCGAGCGCGCCATGTCCGCATACGCGGGAGCCGCGATAGAACTATCCCGTATAAAACCTAACTGCGGCATCGGCTGGAACACCCTAGCTGCGATTGGGTTTGTGGAGACCGAACACGGCAGCCTCAACGGCGCTACCCTCAACCCCGACGGCACGGTCACGCCCCCCATCATCGGAATCCCCTTGAACGGCAACGGCGCTGACCCCGTACCCGACACCGACGACGGCCAGCTTGACGGCGACCCCACTTGGGATCACGCAGTGGGCCCGATGCAGTTCATCCCCTCCACTTGGGAGAAAACCGCCCAAGACGGCAACCGCGACGGCAAGAAAGACATAAACCAGATTGATGACGCAGTTCTCGCCGCCGCAATACACCTATGCGAAGTCGGCGGCAACCTCACCTACTCCGAAAACTGGATAGCAGCAATCAGCGCCTACAACCCATCCGCAACGTACAACAACCGCGTCTCCGACGCCGCAACCTACTACGCCACCCTGACCTAACCGTTGCTCAAAGGGGGCTACAACAGCAAACTAGTTGAGTGTGACTAGCGGGGCTTCCCAAGCGGTGCGTACCATCTCGTCGATGGTGTGACGGTTTGCCCAGTCGATGTCGCGGGCGGCTAACTCGGCAGAGGCTACGATACGGGCGGGGTCACCTGCGCGGCGAGGGGCGATGGCCGGGGTGAAGTCGATGCCGGTGACGCGGCGGAAAGCATCCATAATCTGTTTTACGCTGGCACCGAGTCCCGAGCCGAGGTTATAAATTGGGGCTAGTTCCCTGCCGTCCATTAGGGCTTTGGCGGCAGCTACGTGGGAGCGCGCCAAATCGGCGACGTGTACGTAATCGCGCACACAGGTGCCATCTGGGGTTGGGTAGTCGTCACCGTTGATTCGGGGGGTTTCGCCAGCGCGTATTGCTGCAATGACTAGCGGAAATACGTTGTGAGGGCTGGTGTCATAAACCCCAGGCGCACCCGAACCCACCACGTTGAAGTAGCGCAGCGACACCGCCTTAAAGCTGGGGTCAGCGCGGGTGAGGTCGCGTAAAATCCACTCCCCTACCAGTTTTGACTCGCCGTAAGGTGATTCGGGGGTGGTGGGGGTGGTTTCGGTGACCAGTTCAACGCTGGGGGTGCCGTAGACCCCCGCCGAGGACGAGAACACAAACTTGTTCACGCCCACGTTTTGCGCGGCGGTGAGTACGCTCACCATACCGGTAACGTTTTGGGTATACGTATGGAGCGGGCGTTGCATGGAAACTCCCGCGTATTTGAACCCGGCCAAATGGACGATGCCGCTCACCTGATGGTCAAGTAACACCTGCTCCACCAACTCTTGATTCACCACCGAACACACCACTAGCGGAACCCCGGCAGGCACGAACTCGCGGTGCCCGCTGGACAGGTCATCCAACACCACCGGGCGAATACCCGCAGCTAGAAAAGCTCGCACGATGTGCGCTCCGATGTATCCGGCTCCCCCGGCGACCAGCCAGCACGGGGTGGCGGTGGCGGTGTCGGACTCACCGGGTTGGGGAACTTCATGGTTTGACATCTGAGACCTGACCTTATCTGATAACGTTTCGCGGTTCATTTCGCTAACTGAGCACCGTCCCGGAGGGGATATTACCGCCAGATTCGCCCAACTCCACATCGCCCAGCACGCTCACATCGGAACCGAAACTCCAATCGCCGCACACGGTTAGCGACGCGGCCTGCTGCAACTTCAAACTGTGGGGCATACGCTGCTCAAAATCGCGTATCAAGGTGTAATACGGGTTCAGTTTGATAACGGGGTTTTGCGCCACCACTGCGCGGGGAATGCCGTCCGCTCCCCAGTCGTAAACATCGGAGCGCAACAGCACCAGTTCGGTAGTGGTCTTGACGGGCACGAAACGACTGCGGGGAACCGCCACCACAGTTGCGTTATCAAACACTTCGATAGCTGCACCCATCGCGGACTCAATCTGCACCACCCGCGGGCTGGAACTGTCAGCGGGGTCAACGGGTTTTACGTTACGAATCAGCGGCAGCCCCAATACGCCGCCCGTTTCGCTCAGTTTTGCCAACAACGCTTCCAAATCAAACCAGAGGTTGTTGGTGTGGGTGAACGGGTGTAGCGCGGAATCGGTGAAGTATTTCATCTCGTCAGGGGCGGTTTGGGCGGTCTCGCGCAGTATCAAACGCCCATCTGCACGGCGGCGCACGATGTGCCCCCCTTTAAGATCCATCGGGGTACGCCGGGTGATTTCGGCAGCATACGGCGCGCCGCTGCGGGCAAACCATCCCGCTAACGCCGGGTTCGGGGCGGCCCCCAGATTGTCGGAGTTGGATACGCTGGCGTAACGGAAACCGGCTTTGATTAGGGATTCCAGCATCCCAGAATCGAACAGTGTTGGGTACAGGTCACCGTGGCCGGGCGGGCACCACTCCAACTGCGGATTATCCGGCCAAACCGCCGGGGTCAAATCCGCTTGCCACAACTTCGGTTCTTGGCTTTGCAACATGTCCAACGCCATCCCCGCCACCGGCAGCGTGGGATAGTTCGCTAGGGCAGCCAAACAATCAGC
>JAITED010000214.1 GCA_031282235.1 Propionibacteriaceae bacterium
CAGTTTAATGTGGTTGCCGCAGACCCGAATGCCCCCACCGGTGGCACCGTCTCAGACATTGACTCGTCTTTGCTGGGCTATGCAATCCTGCTGCTCACTACCGGTATGGGTGTGCTCACCACCAGACGGCGTATCTCTTGGAAACTAGCCGCATAACGTAGCAGTTGATGAGTAGCTGAGAAAACAGATGTGAGGTTTTGCCCGTCGCCCTACACTAAAAGGGCGGCGGGCAAGCCGTTTTGGGCGCGAATGGACGTCAAGATGCTTGCATACCCGAGCCGTGATAATCTAGGTGTCACGAGACGCTACTCAACGTCGAGCGGGGGAAGCCGGTCAAAACCCGGCGCTGGCCCGCAGCGGTAGATCGTATAACGATGAGCCCGAATGCCCGTTCGATGCGTACGCCTCGATCCGTCGCGGTCACGGAGCTTTGTCTACCTCACAGACCTTTTTTGGAGGGAGCCGCTAAATGACGGACGAAAGCTTGGTGTTGGCCGGGGAATTCCCCCAGCCCACTGAGGAGGACTGGAACCGCGAGGTTCTGAAAGTTCTAAACAGAAAACGAGCCCCGGGAACGGAACTCAACATCACAGAGGGAATCAAGCGGTTGACTACCATCGCCGTTGATGGTCTTGTAACCAAACCTCTATATACCAAGCCAGATGACCAGATAATTGGTTATCCGGCGCAGGTGCCTTTCACTCGTGGCAGTACGCTGCCCGACGCTGATGAACCGTGGACCATCGAGCAACTGCACGAGGATCCCGATGTCACCACCACCACCACCCACATCCATGAGGACCTCGAACGGGGTGCTACTGGCGTTTGGCTACGGGTTGACCCCGACGCTATCGCCGCCGGTGATGTGGCTAAGGTGCTAGCTGGTGTCATCCCAGGTGCTGCCGATATTTCGGTATCGAGCATCAACGAACAGGATGCTGCCGCGACAGCGCTCGCCGATTTCTTTACGGCCAGCGGCAAAGCGGACGTAGCCCGGGGCAGCTTCGGCATCGACCCGCTCGGCTCCGCAGCAGTAACCGGCAAGCCCGCTGATTTGAGCGGTCTGGCTGGCTGGGTTGCGAAAGCCAAGGAGTACCCGCAGGTGCGTGCGCTCGTCGTCGACGTTACGCCGTATGACAACGCTGGTGCTGGCGACATCGAACAGTTGGCGTATGCGATTGCTACCGGCATCGAATACGTCCGGGCGCTCGGCGAAGCTGGGGTCACCCCGGCGGAGGCGTTCGACCAGATTCTGTTCCGCGTCGGCGCATCAACCGATGAGTTCATCACCATTGCCCGCATCCGCGCACTGCGTCGGTTGTGGACGCGCGTGGGCGAAGTGCTTGAGGTTCCTGCTGAGAAGCGCGGCGCGATTCAACACGCTGTCACTTCTGGGCGGATTCTCACCCGCGACGATCCGTGGGTGAACATCCTGCGCGAGACGGTAGCTACCGTGGCATCATCCATCGGCGGTGCCGACAAGATTACGGTGCTTCCGCACGATACGGTGTACGGCTTGCCAACCAAGTTCTCCCGCCGCGTCGCTCGCAACATCCAGTTGCTTTGCTCTGAAGAATCGCACTTGGGTGCGGTGAAGGATCCCGCTGGTGGCTCATGGGCGCTGGAGGGTCTGACCGAGGAGTTGGCTGAGAAGGCTTGGGCTATCGTCCAGACCATCGAAGCTGCTGGTGGTCAGGTTGCCGCACTGGCAAATGGCCTAGTCGCTGAGCAGATTGCTAAAATCAACGTTGAGCGTGACAAGCGTCTTGCCACCCGCAAGTTGTCAATCACCGGCACCAACCAGTTCCCGAAGCAGGGCGAAGAACCGCTCACCGATTTCGTACCGCGTCCGGAAGCTCCGGCATATGCTGGCTTGAAGCCAAAGCGTGATTCTGAAGTCTTTGAGGGTTTGCGTGATCGCTCCCGTAAGCACAAGGCCGCTACAGGCAAAGAGCCTGCGGTGCTGATGGCTTGCTTGGGCGCACAGAGTGATTTCGGTGGTCGTGAAACCTTCACGTCCAACGTGCTGTGGGTTGGCGGTATCGACAACCCGGAGATCAAGTCTGCTACCGCAGATGAGATCGCTAAGGCCGCTACCGATGGCAACTACCCGGTCGTTATCCTCGCCTCCAGTGCGAAGATTTACGCCGCGCAAGCCATCGACGCTGCTAAGGCGCTCAAGGCTGCTGGGGTTGGTACGGTCTGCATCGCTGGCCGTAAGACTGAAACCGGCAGCGACGAGGTTGACCAGTACATTGACGTTGAAATCTTCGACGGCATGAACGTGGTCGCTTTCCTTAATGACACCTTTGACAAGTTAGGGGTTGCAAAGTGACCATTCCCCGTTTTGATACGATTGACCTCGGTTCCGGGCGCCCCCCGGCCGGTCAGGTCGCTCCTACCTTTGACCGCACTTGGACGACTCCCGAGCTAATCGATGTCGCCCCGCTCTACAGCGACGAAGCCTATGAGGGTCTGGATTTCCTCCACACCTATCCGGGCATCCCGCCGTTCCTGCGCGGTCCGTACTCCACGATGTATGTGAATCAGCCTTGGACGATTCGCCAGTACGCTGGCTTCTCCACCGCTGAGGAGTCCAACGCCTTCTACCTCCGCAACCTTGCGGCTGGTCAGAAGGGCCTTTCTGTTGCGTTCGACCTCGCTACCCACCGTGGCTATGACTCCGACAACCCGCGTGTTGCGGGCGACGTGGGCATGGCTGGTGTGGCTATCGACTCGATTCTCGACATGGAGGTGCTCTTTAGGGGCATCCCGCTTGACCAGATGTCGGTGTCGATGACCATGAACGGCGCAGTGTTGCCGGTCTTGGCGCTCTACATCGTCGCTGCCACCGAGCAGGGTGTAAAGCTGGAGCAGTTGGCTGGCACGATCCAGAATGACATTCTTAAAGAGTTCATGGTTCGTAACACCTACATCTACCCGCCGTTGCCCTCCATGAGGATTATCGCCGACATCTTCGCGTTCACTTCGGCTAACATGCCGAAGTACAACTCGATTTCGATCTCGGGTTACCACATGCAGGAAGCTGGCGCTACTGCTGACATTGAGATGGCCTATACGTTGGCTGACGGTGTGGAGTATGTACGCGCTGGTAAGGCTGTGGGTCTTGATGTTGATAAGTTCGCTCCCCGGTTGTCCTTCTTCTGGGGCATCGGTATGAACTACTTCATGGAGATTGCGAAGCTACGCGCTGCGCGTCTGCTGTGGGCAAAGCTGCTAAAGGCTGAGGGTGCTAAAGACCCGAAGTCGATGAGCTTGCGTACCCACTCGCAGACCTCCGGCTGGTCGCTCACCGCTCAGGATGTGTTCAACAACGTTGGCCGCACCTGCATCGAAGCTCTGGGTGCCACTCAGGGTCACACGCAGTCACTGCACACCAACGCGCTGGATGAAGCCATCGCGCTACCTACCGATTTCTCGGCTCGTATCGCCCGCAACACCCAGCTGTTCATTCAGCAGGAGTCGGGCACCACTCGCACCATCGACCCGTGGGGCGGTTCGGCGTATGTCGAATACCTCACCAACCAGCTCGCCCATCGCGGCTGGCAGCACATCCAAGAGGTGCAGGCTGCTGGTGGTATGGCTAAGGCTATTGAGCAGGGCATTCCGAAGATGCGTATTGAGGAATCCGCTGCCCGTACCCAGGCTCGTATCGACTCTGGCAAGCAGGTGGTGCTCGGCGTCAACCAGTACAAGATTGAGGACGACACCGTTCCTGAGGTCTTGAAGGTTGACAACGCCTCTGTGCGTGAGCAGCAGATTGCTAAGTTGCAGAAGTTGCGCGCCAACCGGAATCCGGAAGAAGTGCAGGAAAAGTTGGAGCGCATCACTTGGGTGGCTGCCAACCCTGACTCGACCGATCCAGACCGCAACTTGCTGAAGGTCACCATTGATGCCATGCGTGCCAGGGCATCGCTCGGTGAAGTCAGCGATGCACTGGAGAAGGTGTTTGGACGTTACACGGCTCAGATCCGTACAATTAGTGGCGTGTTCTCCGCTGAAGTTGGTTCTGATCCCAAGGTCGAGGAGGCTCGCAAACTCGTAGAAGAGTTCGCTGCCAAGACCGGCCGTCGTCCGCGCATTCTGGTTGCCAAGATGGGCCAAGATGGTCACGACCGTGGCCAGAAGGTTGTCTCGACCGGCTTTGCTGACCTCGGCTTCGATGTCGATGTGGGCCCGCTGTTCCAGACGCCGGAAGAGACGGCTCGTCAGGCCATTGATGGTGACGTTCACGTTGTGGGCGCATCCTCACTGGCTGCCGGACACCTGTTCTTGATTCCTGCACTGCGCAAGGCACTTGATGCCGAGGGTGGCGAGGACATCATGATCACCGTAGGTGGCGTTATCCCGGAGCAGGATTTCGCGGAGTTGTACGCCGATGGCGCCGACGCGATTTACCCGCCAGGGACTGTCATCGCCGAATCCGCTATCGACCTGATGCACAAACTAACCGCGAAGTTCGCTACCTAAAGTTAAGTGTGCTGATTAAGGCATAAACCCGCGAGTGGGCGCGGGGTTACTACCCCGCGCCCACTGTGCATATTGCTATTTTGCCGGGTTGTCCGGCATGGTGGTGGGCGCTGCGTTTTAAGCGAGCGCCAACCGGTAGACTGTAGCCAACTACCTTTTACGACTGGAGGTTTCCCCAGATGAGCCAACCCAATGACCACGGCGACCTGAAATGGGGCGAGGAGTACACCCCTGAATGGGGCGGCTGGCAGTCCATCGTGCAGGCAGGCGGGCAGCGCGACGAGGCGCAGTTGGAGGCTGCTAAGCAGTTGGTAAACGAGCGCATCATGGGACGGCGTAATCCGATGAGCATCGCTGAGCTGGCTGTGAAAGTGCGGGAGGGTTCCCGGATACATCTGGCGCGGGCCATTACGCTGGTGGAATCCAGCCGGGTCGATGACCGCGCACAGGCGTATGAATTATTACGCGAGCTTCGCAGGCTAGGGCCGGTGGGGCCGCCTGCTGTGCGCGTCGGAGTCACCGGGGTGCCGGGGGCTGGCAAATCCACCTTCATCGACGCGCTGGGCGTAAAACTTATCGAACAAGGCCACAAAATTGCGGTGCTAGCGGTTGACCCGTCGTCGTCCAAAACGGGCGGTTCAGTGTTGGGCGACCGGACGCGGATGGCGGCGCTAGCGGTCTCTGACAACGCATTCATCCGCCCCTCACCGTCGGGCAACCATCTGGGCGGCGTGGCGCGCGCCACCCGTGAGGCGATGCTGGTGGCAGAGGCTGCCGGGTACGACGTGGTGCTCATCGAAACCGTGGGGGTGGGGCAGTCCGAGGTGGCGGTGGCCGGGATGGTAGATACGTTCCTGCTGGTCACACTGGCGCGCGCTGGTGACCAACTACAGGGCATCAAGAAGGGCATCTTGGAGATGGCCGACGTAATCTGCGTCAACAAAGCCGACGGCGACAACGAGGCGGCCTCTCGGGTGGCCGCCCGCGAACTGAAAAGCGCCATGAAACTCATCAACTCCGCTCCGAACGCGCGAGTTCCCGAAGTGTTGACGTCCTCCAGCTATACCAGCGTGGGTTTGATGGAGGTTTGGGAAGCGGTGTTGGAGCACCGCGACTATCTGCAAAGCTCCGGCGGCCTAGACCGCCGCCGTGCGGTGCAACAGCGCGACTGGATGTGGTCACTCATCGACGGCACGCTGCTGGATACGCTACGACAACTGCCGATGGTCAGAGAACACAAAGCATCGCTAGAGCGTATGGTGATGGCTGGCGACCTAAGCGCCGTAGACGCCGCCGAACAGATGCTAGAACTGTTCGGCTCCCACATCCCCAAGACTTGGTTGAGCTAGCCCTAAAGCGAAACCTAAAACA
>JAITED010000081.1 GCA_031282235.1 Propionibacteriaceae bacterium
GCACCAGCAGCTTGTAATTTAGCGATACGCTCTGACAACGGCAGTAGCAGTTCCGGGGCGCGCTCTGGGTGCAACACCTGCAACGGGTGCGGCCAGAAAGTGAGCGCTACCACGCTGCGCCCGGCGGCGAGTTCCCGCGCCCGACGCAACAGCGCGGTGTGCCCGACGTGCGCCCCATCGAAGTTACCGATGACTACTACAGTTCCCACTCCGCTCACCTCCTATACGAACACCGCTACTGGATGCGCCCAACCCGCCCGCGAATCGGGGCGATACAGCGCTAACAAGGTGCCATCCGGGGAAAACACCGCCGTGGGGTCAGCGGGTACGGACACTTCGATGGAGCGACCGTAACTCACCGCTGCCGCCTCCTCCGCTGCAAGCATTACCCACGGGAACACCGCTTTTGCCACCTCCGCTATCGGGATGAGGCACATCGGAACCGCATCCTCCAGCGCTACCGCTTGGTCGATGCTGAAAACGCCTACTCGGGTGCGTCTGAGGGCGGTTAGGTGGCCGCCTACGTTTAGGGTTTTCCCTAGGTCACGCGCTAGGGCTCGGATGTAGGTGCCGGAGGTACACTCCACGTCTACGTCTAGTTCTACGTAATTCCCAATGTTGCGGCGGGTGATTACATCTAAGCGGGTTACGGTTACGGTACGGGGTTTGAGTTCTACGCTCTCCCCGGCTCTGACTAGCGCATACGCTCGTTTCCCTGCCACTTTAATGGCGGAGACGGCGCTGGGCACTTGTTCTATATCGCCCATGAATCCAGTTATAGCCTGCGCGATAGTGGCATCTTCTAACCCGATGGCAGCGGTCGGCTCGCCCAGCGGTTCGCCCTCGGCGTCGTCGGTGGTGGTCGCTTGCCCTAACCGGATGGTGGCGAGATAACGCTTATCGTGCCCGGATAGGTAGCCCAATAACCTAGTGGCACGGCCAATGCCCACCACTAAAACCCCGGTGGCCATCGGGTCTAGGGTGCCAGCGTGCCCCGCTTTCCGCACCCCTAAAGCCCGCTTCACCCGGCTCACGACCGCCTGACTGGTCAACCCAGCAGGCTTGTCTACGACGATTACGCCATCTGGAACCAGCACTGCATTCATTCACGCCCGCCGACATATGACGGATTCGCACCACCGAACGGCGGGTCAACCGGAAAACATACGATGGGAGCTTCGTCCGTATCGTCCGTATCGTCCGTACCGTCCGTACCATCCATACCGTCCGTATCGAGTTCCTCGTCGTCATGGCGATACGGGTCGGGGCCGGCGGCGTATTTCGTCTCGTCTCGGGTGGCGGCCAACTCGGCATCGGCGGCGCGGGCTTTAGCCAACAACTCCTCCATGTCTTTGGCGGTCTGCGCGGTGGCATCGCGTATGAATGTGAGTGTCGGAGTGAACTTCAACCCGAGCCGTTTCCCGATAGTGGAACGAATCAGCCCTTTGGCGCTCTCCAACGCCGCAGCGGTATCAATCTCGGATTGGGCGCTCACATCGTCGGCCAGTTCGGTGTAAAACACCGTCGCCTCGCGGGCATCCCCGGTGAGCCGTACCTCCGTGATGGTCACGAAACCCAGCCGAGGGTCTTTCACCCGAGTTTGCAACATGCGCGCCACAATCTCACCAATTTGGTCAGCGAGCTTGGCGATACGCGGATTCGTCATCGTTTACCCTCTGGGTTTCTCAACCATCTCATACGCCTCGATTTCGTCACCAATCTGCACATCGTGGGTGTTGGCGAGCGTCATACCGCACTCGTAACCCTCCCGTACCTCAGTGACATCGTCTTTCTCGCGGCGTAGCGATGCGATGCTGGTTTCGGACAACACCACGCCGTTGCGCAGCAAGCGGCATTTGGCGTTCCGGCGCATGATGCCATCGGTGACCATGCAACCGGCGATGTTGCCGAACTTGGAACTCTTGAACACTTCGCGAATCTCGGCGGTGCCCAGCGTCTTTTCTTCGAAAATCGGCTTGAGCATCCCCTTGAGAGCCGCCTCAATGTCGTCGATGGCTTGGTAAATGATGTTGTAGTAGCGGATATCCACGTTCTCGTTCGCCGCCAACCGGGCCGCCTGCACCGTGGGGCGCACGTTGAACCCGATGATGACCGCGTGCGGATCGGAGGCACTGGCCAGCGTGACGTTGGTCTCAGTGATGGCACCCACGCCCCGGTCAATCACCCGCAGGCTAACTTCGTCACCCACGTTGATACGGGACAGCGCTTCCTCCAACGCCTCAACCGTGCCCGCGCCGTCGCCTTTCAGAATCAGCAACAGTTCACTGGTGTTACCGCGCTCCAACTGCTCAAACAGTTCATCAAGAGTCTTGCGGCGGGAACCGATGGCCTGCGCAGCAGCACGCATCCTAGCGGCACGCTTGTTGGCAATCTGCCTAGCTATCCGGTCATCTTCCACCACTAGGAAGTTATCACCAGCACCCGGCACGGCCTGCAAACCCAACACCTGTACTGGCATCGACGGTTGCGCTTCGTCCACCAGCTCGCCACGGTCGTTCAGCAGCGCGCGCACCCGGCCATACGTAGACCCGGCCACCACGGATGAACCTTTACGCAGCGTGCCCCGTTGAATCAACACCGTAGCCACGGGGCCACGCCCCTGATCTAGGTGCGCTTCAATGGATACGCCCTGCGCGGGCATATCCGGATTGGCGCGCAGGTCAAGCGCTGCATCCGCAGTCAATACGATAGCTTCCAGTAGTTTGTCGATACCGGTGCCATCTTTAGCCGATACGTCCACGAACTGAGTCTCGCCACCGTACTCCTCGGGGGTGAGGCCGTACTCCATCAACTGACCGCGCACTTTCGTGGGGTCAGCCCCCGGCTTGTCAATCTTGTTTACGGCCACCACCACCGGCACGTCGGCGGCGTTAGCGTGGTTCAACGCTTCGATGGTCTGCGGCATCACGCCGTCATCGGCTGCGACCACCAACACCGCGATGTCGGTGGATTTGGCACCGCGCGCTCGCATAGCGGTGAACGCTTCGTGACCGGGGGTGTCAATGAACGTGATTTTACGTTCCTCGCCCTCCACAACAGTTTCCACCTGATAAGCACCGATAGTCTGGGTGATGCCACCGGCCTCGCCAGCCAACACGTTGGTGTGCCGGATGGCATCCAACAGTTTCGTTTTGCCGTGGTCGACGTGCCCCATGACAGTGACCACCGGCGGGCGGGGTTTGAGGTCTGTTTCGTCCCCGATGTCTTCACCGAACTCTAAATCGAAGCTCTGTAGCAGTTCCCGATCCTCATCCTCGGGGCTCACCACCTGAATGTCGTAGTTCAACTCCGCACCCAGCACCTCGAACGTGTCATCCGGCACTGATTGGGTGGCGGTAATCATCTCGCCCAAACCGAACAGCACCTGCACTAGCTGTGCGGGATCAACGCCGATTTTCTCTGCCAAATCAGTCAGCGACGACCC
>JAITED010000018.1 GCA_031282235.1 Propionibacteriaceae bacterium
CTACCAGTTCGTCGGCTAACGTATGCGTTGCCCGCCAGTTGGAGGATACCGGTGAGGGGTCGCGTACCACGTATCCAGCGACCCAGATGCGCCCCGATTCGTCGTCCGCATCGTTCCAGCCGGTGTTGCCGATGTGCGGAGCGGTCGCAACCACTATCTGACGGTGGTAGCTGGGGTCGGTGAGGGTTTCCTGATAACCGGACATGCCGGTGGCGAACACCGCCTCACCGAACGTTTCACCTATCGCGCCAAACGCCTCACCGTGGAATGCCAGCCCATCCTCTAATACGAGAATCGCTTCATTCGCACTTGTCATCCGCTCGCCTCCCCTAGGTTCTCGCTATACGCTATCTTAAACTCGGCATTCTGCCCCCAGCGACGCTCACTAGTTGACCTCCGCTGGGTTCGCAACTGGGGTTTCTGGCGTTTGCATCTCAGCGATGCTGCCTAAAATGCCGGAGAGGAACGCCGCCGAAGCATCGGTGGAGTATTCATCAGCCAACGCCACCGCTTCTGAAATCGCTACGGTGACCGGGGTGCCGTGGCGTAACTCCCAAACTGCGATTCGTGCCAGATTACGGTCCAGCGTCGCCAGCCGGGTAATCGGCCAATCGGACGGGCTCACCGTCATGATGGCTGTGTCTATGTCCAGCAGTTCCGCGCGCACCCCCTTGACAATTTGGGCGCTCAACTCGCGGGGGGCGGGCAGTTCCTCCAGCAGTAGCAGCGGGTCAACGCCGCGTACCTCCGCTTGATACAGCACATCGAGGGCAACTTTTCGCGCCTTCGTCTGATACGAATGGTGATGCGGCGTGCCGTCGTCCAGCACGTCCACGATGACCGCGCCAGCCACCGGCGGATGTTGCCACGCGGGCAACGTCACCACCGGCGGCAGTGTCTCAGTTGGCACGTCCAAGGTAGTCACCGGAGCGAGTATCGACCTTGACGCGCTCACCCTGCGTGATGAACAGCGGCACCTGAATTACGCGGCCAGTCTCCAACGTGGCGGGTTTGTTGCCCGCGCTGGAACGGTCGCCCTGCAGGCCAGGCTCGGTGTAAACAATCTCTAGCTCCACCGAAGCGGGCAGTTCGACGTATAGCGCCGCGCCCTCATGGGTGGCGACCTGCACCATCATGGATTCCAACATGAAATCTTTAGCATCCCCAATCACTTCAGTGGGGATGGTGAGCTGGTCGTAGGTTTGGGTGTCCATGAATACGTATCCCACGCCCGCATCCTCGTAGAGATACTGCATATCTGACTTATCAACCTGCGCCGTATCAATTTTCGTGTCGGCGGGGAATGTACGCTCCACCACCTTGCCGGAGACCACATGCTTCAGTTTGGTGCGCACCACCGTATTGCCCTTGCCAGGCTTGTGATGCTGAAACCAGATAACCTGCCAAAGTTGCCCGTCGAGGTCGAGCACCGTGCCGTTCTTGATGTCGTTCGTTGTTGCCATGAATAATGTCCTTACTACCCTTTCAGCACCCAAGTATCAGCCTTATCAGCCGCTATTCGGCGCTATCCGGCGCTATCGCCTTAGAGATTCTAGTCGCTCCCCCCACATTTCAGTTCATCCCCCAGCACAAAGCACTCCGACGTATTTAAATATTTGACGTATTTTACGTATGGGACAGTGGTTAGGAATCCGAACCAGCCGCCGTGCCGTCGGTGCTAGCCGGATTTGCCGCAGCAGAGGGCCGCGAACGCCTAATAACTAGTTAAACAGTGATTATAATCACCGAATAACTAGTTATTTGGGGATTATAATCACCGAATTGCTAGTTTTGGGGTAGATTATTGTCATGATTGAACGCAAACTCGCTGAGCTAATAAAAGAGCGGCTTGGCACTGGTAAGGCCATTGTTGTTTTGGGGGCTAGGCAGGTGGGGAAGACCACTTTGTTGCGTTCGCTGGTTAATGGTGCAGATACGTTATGGCTTAACGCCGACGATGAGAGCGACAGAGCATTGTTTGATGAGGTTTCTGCTGTCGGTTTTCGCCCGTATTTAGTTGGCCATACCAACGTGGTAATTGATGAAGCACAACGGATTCCCGACATCGGAGTGAAATTAAAGATTCTGCAAGACGCGTTCGGGGATGAAGTGCAGTTCTTTGCGACCGGGAGTTCTTCATTCGATTTAGCGAATAAGATTAACGAACCACTTACCGGAAGAAAATGGCAGTTGCAGTTACATCCGGTTACTGCGCTTGAAATGGTGGCGCATCACGGACTATTAACAGAACAAAAACTTTTAGACACCCGGTTGCGTTTCGGTTGGTACCCAGAGGTGATAGAACATCCGGAGTATGCGCCGGAGTTGTTAGCGGAACTCGCTAACGATTATCTCTACAAAGACGTATTGCGTTTAGGTGGCATCCGTAAAAGCGCCGAATTCGTAAAGTTGGTGAAAGCACTGGCCTATCAAGTGGGTTCAGAAGTGAGCATGAGCGAACTAGGGGAAACCGCAGGCTTAGACAAAACCACTGCTGAAAAGTATGTCACGCTACTAGAGCAGGCGTATATCGTGTTCCGACTCGGCAGCTACAGCAACAATCTGCGCAAAGAATTAAAAACATCTACCAAGATTTATTTTTATGACGTTGGTATTCGCAACGCGCTCATCGGCGACCTCTCCGCGCCCCTCGGACGCTCCGATATCGGGCACCTGTTTGAAAACTTCGTGATTGCTGAGATAGCGAAACAACGAACCGCATTAACCGTTGAACCCGTGGGGTATTTCTGGCGACTCTCCGGCGGCGGCGAAATTGACTTCGTAACCGGCTCCCACAACGCCATTGATGCCTACGAAATCAAATGGAATCCAAAAGCCAAGGCTCGGTTCCCAAAACCGTTCTTAGAGACCTATCATCCCCGCTCCACCACCATAATTCACCGCGAAAACGCCCTACAACAACTACTAAAGCTCCCCGATGCCCCACGTTTATGAGCCCGCAATTCTTTGATACGCGGTGAGGCGGGCATGAAAGCCGTCGGTTCGGCTAAAGCTCATCGGGGGGGACGGGAATCGGATAGGAGTCTTACGGAAATTACTAGCGCTAGGGCAGCGGCTCCGGCTAACCAGACGTATAGGTCGCCGCTGAAAGTTTTGGAGACTGCTCCGATGGCGGCTAGTCCTACTGCGCAACTCGCTAACGCGATGAATAGGCTTTGACGGCGGGCGATGGTGGTTTGAGCGGCGGCGCTGAAACCGATGCTGGTGAACACTCGAACATCATTGAGCGCTTGCTGGCGTTCGGATTGGTGCGCAAGAAACAGTAACAATACTGCGGCTCCTACGCCTAACACCCCGATGCTTAACGTCAACGAGCCGGTAACGCTAAACGCGAACTGCGATAAGCGCGTCGCCCCGGCGGACTCCTGGCCGGTGCGCACCGCAATCACACTTAGGGCTGCCAACACTCCAACCAACGCGGAACCGACCACCGTTAAAGCAACCCAGCTAGCCCGAGCGCGCAGTAAACGCAAAGCCACGCCGCCCAGAGTTCCGACGGTGGAAGTGCTGCGAGGGGCTCCGACAGCAGCAACCTCACGGCGCATACCAGCCCAAACCTCAACCCCAAACAACAACACCACGTAAGCCACCGAAATCGCAAAAAATAACCGCAACCGCTCAGAGCCTAACAGTAAACATCCAGCCCCCACCGCAACAGTGAGTAATGAAGCCGGAGCCAACTC
>JAITED010000124.1 GCA_031282235.1 Propionibacteriaceae bacterium
CCCCGCAGGTCGCCCACACCGTTGCCATCAGAGTCAACGAAACTGCGCGGATATATCTGATAAACCACCGCATCCCGCCACCACTGCGAGCGCGGCGTATCCCCCGGCTGCGACTCCCCGCTGACGAGTGAATACGTATGACCGTCTGGGGTGCGCGCGAGCAGACCGAAATCCACTAGGTAACGGCGCAGCATCGCTACGTCGCTGTGGTAGTTAGCGAGCCGCGCGTTTAGTTCCGGTTCGTTGATGCGCTCCCCGGGCGCTACCACCCGCTGCACTAACCAACTGAGCAGCGCAACCCGTTTCCCCTGCTTGGCGGGCATGGCGACTATCTCCCCGGTTGGGGAGAGGAAACGGGACACGAGCGCGGGGTACGTGGGGTCAGCTGGAGCAGCCATACGCGAAACTTTACATCGACAAGGTTTGGGCTAGCGCTACCAGTTCATCCATCGGCTTGTGGGGCATCTGGAGGGCGGCTGCTAGGTCGTGCGCTACCACTTGACCACCTTGTACGCCTATCGCTTTGCCGGTGATGTCGGCTGCGAGCAGCGCCACGGCGTGGTTGCCAACCCGGCTAGCCAACAGTCGGTCGGCGGCGGTGGGTGAACCGCCGCGCTGCACGTACCCCAACACTACGGTTTTCACCTCTAAGCCGGTACGCCGCGCAATCTCGGAATCCAGCTCCTGCGAACTGATATCCACCCCCTCGGCGCGGATGATGATGGAACTCGATTTGCCCCGGCGGCGCGACTCGATGAGTTGGCGGCAGATGTCGTCCAAATCAACCGGCACCTCCGGCACTAGGATGAGTTCCGCACCACCGGTGATGCCAGCGTAGATGGCGATGTCGCCACACTCCCGCCCCATCACGTCGATGATGGTGGTGCGCTCGTGCGAGTTTGAGGTGTCGCGCACGTTACTAATCGCCGACAGCGCCGTATTCACTGCGGTGTCGAACCCGATGGTGAAATCGGTGAACGCCAAATCGTTATCGATGGTGCCCGGCAACCCCATCACTGGCACTCCCGCAGCCTGCAACTCCAAAGCCCCTTGTAAAGAGCCGTTGCCGCCGATGACCACCAACGCCTCCAGCTTGAAGTTGTGCGCCATGCTCACAGCGCGCTGAAAACCCTCCGGGGTACGAAACTCTTTACTGCGCGCAGTTTTTAGAATAGTGCCGCCGCGCTGAATCGTATCGGATACGTCTCTGGGCCCTAAACGTGCAATATCGCCACGTATCAACCCATCGAACCCGTGTTCAATGCCGAAAACCTCCATCCCGAGCGCGGCACCGGTGCGCACCACCGCCCGCACGCAAGCATTCATGCCGGGGGCATCTCCACCGCTTGTCAACACGCCAATACGTTTCACAACAACCTCCTACTAGGGGGATTCGCCGCTTTTGGGCAACTATCAATTATACCGCCGGGCACCGAATAGCGTGCCGTTAAACTTCAGAAATCTGTAATACGATACCTGCAACAGAATCCCCATACAGGAGGCGTACGATGACTATCACTGCCACTGAGGCTAGAGCCACATTTTTTCCCGCTTATTGAGCGCGTTAATGACGATCGGGACGCGGTACGTATTTCATCGGAACACGGCAACGCAGTGTTGCTAGCCGAAGCAGATTACGATTCACTGCTCGAAACCGCTTACCTATTCCGCACTCCAGCAAACGCCCGCCGCCTGCTAGAAGCAGTGGAATTCACTCACTCCACTATCAGTTTCGATACCCAGACTCGACGGAGGGGTTCACTTGATTACCGTCAGGAAGCGGAAGTAAAGATATGCGATCACGATTTTTAAGCCAAGTCTCCAGCCCTGCTTTGAGACCCCAATACTGTGGACGGCCGTGATAATTCAATGCTGTAAAAGCGATTTTATTAAGGGTGACTAATACCGCCTTGTCCCATTGCGGTTCTTGGTCATAGGGCACTCCTGAACATTCCAGATAGCGATACAACGTTTCCGTGTCAAAGCGTCTTTGCGCTAAGTTCTCAACGAATTCAGTCTCCAACTCGAAATCAAACCTGACCCCACATTCCCTAAACTCGTCTTTCTCGCCCTTACCAGCCCAAATCAGACGCGTATTCAATGCACCAACATCCAAACCCGGCCTGTGAACCGTAAGAATACGTATCGGACGCGTTTCACTATCAGCCACATGCACACTCCTTATAGACATACCCATCCCATCCCGGGCAAAATCAGCAGGCACTGAACCCGTGGCAGTTCCCCTAGGACTATTATTCAGATACATACACCAACCAACCCCAACCGGCACGAAAGCATCCAGACACTGCGGCACATGCGGTTCTAACGCCTCTACCGCGTCGCAAAGTGATAACCACCCCGCACTCATAACATCAACACCATGCAAGACGCCAGAACTATAGGTTTTATCAAGACGCGCTTTGTGCCAGACGGCAACCGAATTAGCATCCGCACGAAACCACCCAACCTCTTGCGTAATCACACCACCTACATACGAAGGGAAAACCATAAATACCCCCTATCCAAAGAAACGACAAACAAACCCATGTGTTCAGTTGCGACTAACCCCACTCCACAAACAATCCAACAACTACCTGTAATCAAACGTATAACACCACGCAAGCGCTTGAACTGCATCTTCACCCACCTCCGGGTGCATGGCGCGGAATTCATCAGCAGCCAAATCCCCCATAGCCGACAAATCAGAAACCACCGCCCAAGCCCGAGAGCCATAAAAATCTGCTTCCAACCTAAGCACCTCGGCCAACAACACCTCCGCCGCCACGACACCAAACCTAGCAACAAGCCTCGACTTATCCCGCTGCGGCCAAGCCGTACGCTGCCACCCAGTCCAAAGCACAACAGCCTCCATAACCCAAACAGAATCCATATCAACGCCTCCAAACCTCAACCGTGACACCAG
>JAITED010000127.1 GCA_031282235.1 Propionibacteriaceae bacterium
GCCAACGAAACCGCCGTATGTTGGAAACAGGCTCTGATTAGGTGCGATGGCCCCAATGCTCTAGTGCTATCCCGGCAAGATTTGCGCACTGTGGAGCGCGAAAGTGGCGAGTTCGCTTCCGCTGACCTAGCCGCTAAAGGTGGCTACACGCTGCGCGACGCGCGCGGCGGTGTTACCCCGCAGGCCATCGTGCTAGCCACCGGCTCCGAAGTGGAGATAGCGCTCACCGCTCAAGACACTTTAGAGGAGGCGGGCATCCCCACTCGGGTCGTCTCCCTGCCCTGCTTTGAGTGGTTCGAGGAACAACCCCAGTCCTACCGTGAAACCGTCCTCCCGCCCGACATAAAAATCCGGGTGAGCATAGAAGCCGGTATCAGCCTAGGTTGGCAACGCTATGTCGGTGACACCGGCCGCAGCATCTCCCTAGAACACTTTGGTGCCTCTGCCCCCGCCGACCGCCTGTTCCAAGAGTTCGGCTTCACCCCCGCCGCCGTAGTAGCAGCCGTAAAAGCTCAACTCTAACCCGGCTGTTCGGGGCGCGCTCCGTAGCCTTTTTCCAAACGGTTTGCAGTGGAGACTTAGCTGGGGGTTGAGGGTCAACTATTCGGCGTAGGAACGCAGTATTGAGATTAGGGTGCGGACTCCGAAACCGGTGGCACCTTTGGGCACGAAATCGTGGGCGGCGTCGGGGTTCCACTCCGAGTGGGCGATGTCTAGGTGAACCCAGGGCAGTCCGGCGGTGAAGCGTTTCAGGAACGCTGCGGCTACCAGTGCGCCACCGAATTTGAGCCCGCCGGAGCGGACGTCTGCGATGTCGGATTTGATGGATTCTTCGGCTTCGTCGGTGATCGGCAGCGGCCACGCCAACTCTCCAGCGGCGGCAGCGGCGGTACGTATCCGTTCTGCCAGGGCGTCGTCAGAGGTGAACAATCCTGTCGCTTCGGTGCCGAGGGCGATCATTTTCGCACCGGTCAAGGTGGCGATGTCCACCAGCAGGTCAGGGTGATCTTCGGCGGCGCGAGCCAGCGCGTCCGCCATCACTAGCCGACCTTCAGCGTCGGTGTTGTAGTTTTCTACGGTCGTGCCGCCGCGCAACGTCAACACGTCCGAGGGACGATACGCCCCACCGCCGGGCAGATTTTCTGCCATCGCCAACCAGCCGGTGATCTGTATCGGCAGTTTCAGTTCAGCGGCGGCGCAGATGGCAGCGGCTACGCAAGCGGCTCCTGCCATGTCACCTTTCATGGTGACCATGCCGTCAACGGGTTTTAAGTCAAGGCCGCCAGAATCGAAGGTGATACCTTTGCCCACCAACGCGATATGCGCCTTAGGTTCTATCGGCTCTGCGGGAAGGTAACGCATAGTGATGAGCCGAGGCGGGTTGTCCGAGCCACTCCCAACGGCCAGAATACCCCCGAACCCGCCTTTGCTAAGCGAATCCTTCTTCATAATCTCCATAGTCACGGTGTCGTAGGGGGCGATCAGCTTGTCCACTTCCAGCACCATGTCTGCCGGGGTGAGCAAGTTGGGCGGCGTGTTCACCAGTTGGCGTGCGGTGCCCACAGCGTCGGCGATCACTCCAGCGGTGTATGCAACGCTCTGCAATTTTTCGGCACACACCACCACGATGCTAAGCCGAGGGGGCTGCTCAGTTTTAACGGTGATCGACAGGGGACGGATGCTCGCCATCAGCGCCCCTTCAACGGCTGCACGCAACAACATCGGGTCGTCAATCCCCGTAGATAAGGCGATACGTTTTACTCCAGCGGTGTTAATAACCGTACGAACCCCTGCCCCGAACGCTTTAGTCACCGATTTGACGGTGGGTGTTTCACCCAGCCCCACCAGCACCACCCGGCGACCACGCACCAGCAACACCACCGGGTTTTTAGCGCTCGGAGTGCCGCCTAAAAGTTTGGCGTCCGCAAGCAGCCCCTCGGCCAACTCGTCCGGCACCCCTTGTAGCACCGGCGCATCCTCCGAACCCCCAATAGCGGCGACGATGGTATCAGCATCCGCAGGGATAGTAGTTGCGCAATCCAATTCAGCCATAATGGCGACCTTTCCAGCTCAAACGAAACAAGCAACAAGCCATACGCAATCGTAGCCTGTGCCGTAACCTAAGTCCTTAAAGCATCCATTAACTTCCTAATCCAGTTGGTGGAGTTCGGCGGTGGTTAGCCTACTTAGGCCGCAGCATCTCCCTAGAACACTTTGGCGCTGCTGCTCCCGCTGACCGCCTGTTCCAAGAGTTAGGCTTCACCCCCGCCGCCGTAGTAGCAGCCGTAAAAGCGCAGCTGTAACCGCTGTAACCGCTGCAACTACCGTAAATAAGTTTCGTGCTTGAAAAGTAACCTCCCAAAAGTTACTTTTCAAGCAGCTTAGGGTGGTTGTTGCGAGGTTTGGGGGCGGGGCAGGCGCTGGGTCGCAATGTCTAAGTGAGGTCTGATAGACTGGGCGATTGCCGTACAAGTCGGCCGCGGATGTGTAAGCGCTCTCCTAAAAAAAGATGGGTAGCACCGCGCAACGAGACAAAAGAAAGAGAGCCGAGCCCAGTGGATCCTGAACTCAAGGCTAAAATTATCGCAGAGTATGCCACCCATCCGGGCGACACCGGCTCTCCGGATGTGCAGATTGCACTGCTCACCAAGCGTATTTCACATCTCACCGAGCACCTCAAGGTGCATAAAGGCGACCATCACTCCCGTCGGGGGTTGATGTTGCTGGTCGGCCAGCGGCGGCGGCTGCTCAACTACGTAGCGCGTGAGGACATCATGCACTACCGCGAGTTAATCGCTCGCTTAGGACTGCGGCGCTGATACGCTCAGCAACATAACTGAATACGTATTAAGAAAACATGCCTAGGGAACTGCTAAACGAACGGCAGTTCCCCAGTGATACAACCACAGGCACCTGTTCCAGTTAACATTTGGTCCTCGGTAGTGGCGTCCGGGTAATTAAAAATCTCCCCGTGCGCTTCAATCGAAGACCTGATGTGTGGTCTGTTCAGGTCACAACCTGGTGGGGTGCTTGTGCCTAACCAGAAAGGAAACCTCATAAATGGAGGGTTCACAAATCAAGTTCGCTGAAGCCATTATCGACAATGGCCGTTTCGGCAAACATACGGTTCGGTTTGAGGCCGGACTGCTCGCACAACAGGCTGATGGCGCCGCTGTCGTATATCTCGATGGCGACACCATGTTGCTTTCCGCCACCACGGCACAAAAAGCGCCGCGTGAGGCCATCGACTTCTTCCCGCTGACCGTTGAGGTTGAGGAGAAGATGTACGCCGTGGGTCGTATCCCCGGTTCGTTCTTCCGCCGCGAAGGTCGCCCAAGTGAGGAAGCCATTTTGGCTTGTCGTCTCATCGACCGCCCGCTGCGTCCGGCGTTCATAAAAGGTTTACGCAACGAGGTGCAGGTTGTCGTCGAAGTGTTGGCGCTCAACCCGAACGTGCTATACGACGTATTGGCCATCAACGCCGCGTCTATGTCCACCCAAATCGCCGGGTTGCCGTTCTCCGGCCCCATCGGCGGCGTGCGCGTCGCCCTCATCGACGACCAGTGGGTGTGCTTCCCGAGCTACGAGCAGGACAAGGATGCCACGTTCTCGATGGTGGTCGCCGGGCGGGTGTTGCCCGACGGTGATGTCGCCATCATGATGGTGGAAGCCGAAAGCACCGAAGCCACTTGGAATCTGGTACGCGCCGGGCGCACCGCCCCCACCGAAGCAGTGGTGGCTAAAGGCCTAGAGGCCGCGAAGCCGTTCATCAAGCTACTATGCGACGCGCAGGCCGAACTGGCCGAGCAGACCGCTAAAGAAACGTATCCTTTCCCGGTGTTCAAGGAGTACGAGGACGACATGTTCGCCGCCGTGAACTCGCGGGCATACGACAAGCTGTCCGAGATTATGACCATCGCCGGTAAAGCGGAGCGTCAAAACGCCGACAGCGCACTGAAAACTGCCATCTGGGAGGAACTTAGCCAAGACGAGACGTTCGCAGAGCGCGAGGGTGAATACGCCGCCGCGTATAAATCCATCACCAAGCAGATTGTGCGCGCTCGCACGTTGAGCGAGGGTGTGCGTATCGACGGGCGGGGGCCGAAAGATATTCGTCCGCTCACCTCCGCGACGCATGTGATTCCCCGGGTGCATGGTTCGGCGCTGTTCCAGCGTGGCGAGACTCAGGTGTTGGGTATCACTACGCTGAACATGCTGGACATGGAGCAAAAGCTGGATACGCTTTCGCCGATAAAGAGCAAGCGTTACATGCACAACTACAACATGCCGCCGTACTCCACTGGCGAAACTGGCCGTGTGGGCAGCCCGAAGCGCCGCGAAATCGGTCATGGCCGGTTGGCAGAGCGCGCGTTAGTGCCGGTGCTGCCGACCCGCGACGAGTTCCCATACGCTATTCGGGAAGTGTCTGAGGCTATCGGTTCCAACGGTTCCACGTCGATGGGTTCGGTGTGCGCGTCCACGCTGGCGTTGCTGTCGGCGGGTGTGCCGCTGAAAGCGATGGTAGCTGGTATCGCTATGGGTCTGATGAGCGAGACTGAAGCCGATGGGACTACCAGATATCTGGCGCTCACCGACATTCTGGGTGCCGAAGATGCGCTAGGCGACATGGACTTCAAGGTGGCGGGCACTCACGAGTTCGTTACCGCGCTGCAACTCGATACGAAACTCGACGGTATCCCCGCCGATGTGCTAGCCAGCGCACTGTTGCAAGCCAAAGATGCCCGTGAGACCATTCTGGCCGTGATGGAGGATGCAATCTCTGCACCCGCCGCGATGAGCCCGTATGCGCCGCGTATTCTCACCGTGAAGATTCCGGTTGACAAGATTGGTGAAGTGATTGGGCCGAAAGGCAAGGTCATCAACCAGATTCAGGATGACACCGGCGCCAACATCGCCATTGAGGAGGACGGTACGGTTTACATCGGTGCCGAATCCGGCGAGGCTGCCGAGGCGGCGCGTGCTGCCATCAACGCCATCGCCAACCCGACCACCCCCGAACTGGGGGAGCGTTACTTGGGCACTGTGGTGAAACTGATGGCGTTCGGCGCTTTCGTCTCACTGCTGCCCGGCAAGGATGGCCTGCTGCACATCAGCAAGCTACGCGGTCTCAACAACGGCCAGCGCGTCGAAGATGTCGCTGACATCCTCAGCGTCGGCCAGAAACTCCAAGTCGAAATCTCCGAAATCGACGACCGTGGCAAGCTCTCGCTAATCCCGGTGCTAGACAACTAACCCTTTAACAATCCAAAGTTCCGCTCGGGGCGCCCCTCAACTAAAAGAGTGGCGCTCCGAGCGGTTCTGTTTGTGGTGCGTTTGCTGCATCCGTATAAGCCCCCTTTCCCAAAGGGGGTGGCAGGCGTAAGCCTGACAGGGGTTTCCACCCGTTACCCAAACCAGAGACCCCGCAAGCACATGCTAATGTGTGCCCATGGCAGTTTCGGAGAAGCGCTTACAGCTACACATAAGTGACGAGCGGTTGCATCGAATAGAGGCTGTCGCAAAATTGGAGGGCTGTAGTGTTGCTGCTGTGATGAGCGATGCGTCAGATAAGCATTTCGCTACCCAAGCTGAACGGCGTATGACTGCGGCCGCACGATTATTAGCGCGTCCTGCTAACGCTAGCCAAGAGCCGGATTGGGCAGATGTCAAGCGCGCTTTAGAAGTTGAGTTTGACAGCAGATTCACCCAAATAGTCACCACCGATTCCGATTACGCCGGAGTCCCCAGTCTGAACCCTATACATCCCGCCGTGCTCTAAAGGGTTGTTCGGTTGGGGTGTTATTGGCAACTGAACCAAGCCTCCTGCGCGCACTTTAAGTTTTGGTGCTGCTCCACTTCGTAAACCCCAAAATCCCTAAGCCCGTACGAATACGTGCTACAGTTGGGGTGTCGGCGAGAAGAAGTCCAAGGGATTTCTTCCCCATACGGGGATAGCCGACATCACTATTTCTTAATCGTGTTTTCCCCAGAGGAAAGAGTTGTTTTCACTAGCGGTTTGCGGTATTCGTCAGGTGAGTATCGGTTGCAGCCATACGTTTGTGGCTAGGTCCAGCGGGATTTGTTGGGGGCCGGTGGGGGTTTGCAGGGTTATGGTTGCGGTTGCGGGGTCGGTTTTTATGATACGGATGTGGGAGCCGGGGGTTAAGCCGAGGGTTTCTAGGGTGGTTAGGGCTTCGGGGTTGGCGTCGGAGACGCGCAACACGCGGTAACTTCCGGGCGGGGCGACATCTAGGCGGGAGGCGGCTAGGGTCTCGGTGGTTCCGGTGGTAGTGGCGGGGTTGATGGGGTCGCCGTGGGGGTCGCGTTCGGGGTGGCCGAGGTAGGCGTCGATACGTTCAATGAAAGCGTCGGAGGCGGCGTGTTCTAGGCGCTCGGCTTCGTCGTGTACTGCATCCCAGGGATAACCCAGCACTTCGGCTAGGAACGTTTCTAGCAGCCGGTGGCGGCGCACCATCTGGGTGGCGTATGTCACTCCGGCGGCGGTGAGGGAGACCGGTTTATACGGTTGATACGCGACCAGCCCGGCATCGGCTAGGCGGTGCATCGCTTCGGATACGGTGGCGTTCGAGGTGCCGAACCGTTTAGCGAGCCCGGTGGTGGTGATGGGTTCACCTCCCCATTCGGTTGCCGTCCAGATGGCTTTCAGATAATCCTGCACCACTATGGAGAGGTCGTCTACGCGGCTGGCACTCTGGCTCACGTACCCCAGCCTATCCGGCGAACGTCAAGTAGACGAGTGCCAAGTTGAGTGCGACGATGAGCAACACCGCTATCCACGCGGCAATTTGGAGGATACGGGAGTTGGTGAAACTGCCCATCAGCGCCCGGTCGCCGGATAGGGAGACCAGCGGCACTAATGCGAACGGGATACCGAGGCTCAACACCACCTGCGAAATCACCAACGCCCAGGTCGGATTGACCCCCAACCCTAAGATGACTAGGGATGGAACAATGGTGATGGCGCGCATTACCCAGATGGACACTTGGCGGTGCCAGAGCCCACTCAGCACCGCGACCCCGGCGTAAGCGCCCACAGAGGTGGAGGCTAGCCCGCTAGCTAACAGCCCAATACCGAACAGCACCCCAATGGTTGGCCCCAGGGTGTCGGTGATGGCGGCGTGCGCCCCTTGGATGGAGTCGGTGTCGCTGACACCGCCCAACGATGCGGCGGCCAGCAGCAACATGGCGATGTTTACGCTCCCGGCAATCAACATGGAGGTGATGACCTCCCAGCGGGTGGTGCGCAGCATCGCCGCAGCGTTGATGGGTTGGTTGGCGCTACGGTCGGTGGGTGTTGCGGTTGTCGCAGGGGTGGCCGTATCGGCGTTTATACGTATAACAGGCGCGTCAGCAGTGGGAACCGCGTCAATCGTATTGTCATTGATACGTATAACAGTTGCGTCAGTAATGGGAAGCGTGCCAGCCGTATCCGTATCTGTAGCTGTATTCGTATTTGCATCTGGTTGGTTTTCGCTGAGCGCGCCGGGGGCGTACCTATCCAGTAGCAAATCGTGCTCGTTGACCAGCGCCGAGTGAGCGTATATGGCGTGCGGCATCACGGTAGCGCCCAACATGGAGGCGGCCAGCAGCACGGAATCGGCGCCCTCGAAACGGGGCACCACCCCGGCGACAGCCTCGCCCCAGTTCACATCGGTGACGAACAACCCAGCCACGAAACCGATAGTGATGATGAGTAGCAACCCCATCACCACCCGCTCAAAGGTGCGTTGCCCCCGCCAAGACTGCAACCCCAGCAGCGCCACCGAGACCGCGCCGGTGATGAGCCCGCCGATGAACAGTGGGAGCTGGAATAGTATCTGTAGCGCGATAGCGCCCCCAACCACCTCCGCTAAATCGGTGGCGATAGCGATAATCTCCGCTTGTAAAAGGAAAGCGATACGCCCCCGCCGTTTTAAGCGCCGCCCCAACAGCTCCGGCAGTGAGCGCTTGGTCACCAACCCAGTTTTAGCGCTCAAGTACTGCACCATAACCGCGATAGTGTTCGCCAGCACCAACACCCACACCAGCTTGTAGCCGTAGCGCGCCCCGGAGGTCAGGTTAGCCGCCACATTTCCGGGGTCAACGTAGGCCACCGCCGCCACAAACGCTGGCCCCCAGAGCCACGTCAGCCCTCTGCGGCGTTGTTTAGCGCGTTTCGTATCAGAAGTCACTTCTCCCATAAAAAGTTAGCCTACCCTAACTTTTCCCCCCAACTGCCGAAACCGCCACAACCGAACCCCGTAAAATCGCAGCTCCCACCGAAAGCCGAACGCTGAACTCCGTGAAGCGATGGAGGACGAATGAAGCGTGACGTGAAACGTGTTGAGAGGCTTCGACGAGTAATTTCTCTAAACTGCCTAACGGATTGTCTCTAAACTGCCTAATGAAATCTCTCTAAACTGCCTAATAGATTGTCTATAAATTGCCTAATGTGTGGTAAACTTCCTTGTCATGGAGTATCGGAAGCGAGTGGTGGATACGGCGTTGCAGGCGCTGTTGGGGCGTTCTGGCGCAGTGTTGATTGAGGGGGCAAAGGGGTGTGGGAAAACGTCTACTGCCACCCAAGCGGCAGCTAGCGTGCTGCGGGTAGATGTTGACCCTACGGTTGAGATGTTCTTGCAGACGGAGCCTGAGCGAGTTTTACGAGGGGATAAACCGCTACTGCTTGATGAGTGGCAGCGCCAACCCAAGCTGTGGGATATGGTGCGCCGGGCGGTGGACGATTCTCAACGACCGGGGCAGTTCATCCTCACCGGGTCAGCTACGCCCAACGCGGCGGTTCCCCGGCACTCTGGGGCGGGCAGGTTTTCTATCCTGCGGATGCGCCCAATGACATTATGGGAGATG
>JAITED010000137.1 GCA_031282235.1 Propionibacteriaceae bacterium
CCGCTCAGCGCCTAACAGTAAACATCCCACACCCACCGCAACAGTGAGTAACGAAGCCGGAGCCAACTCTCGCACCACCTGACGCAAAATACGCGCTCTGCGCCATCCCACCTCACGCAACACCCTAACCGCTGAACGCACCCCTTTAGCGTTGACAACAGCGCTCACACTCAACCCAGCAGCGCCAGAGAGCAACGCCACCCCCACCAAAACCAAAACCGTACCTGACAACGCCTGCTCCACATCCACCGCAGCACCCAACGTAGCCCAATCCTGACTGACCCAACCCAAATCAGCTTCAGCGCCAGTTTTGTCCACGTAATAATCTGGCACGAACAACGAAATGCTCTGCGGAGATGACCCAGCAACAACCGTAGCTTCCAACCCCAACAGTTCAATCTGCCCCGCAATATCAGCAATCTTCGCCTGCGTTTGCGGGCTGTAACTCGTAATCCCAGCAACCCGCACCCGTACCGCATCAATCGGAGTCTCCCCCCGCAACAACGCCCCACCCTCCAAGTCAGTAAACGCTCCCGGGGCAGCGGTTATGAAATCGAGATTAGACAGATTAGGCAACACCGGCACCCGCTCACCCGTTTCCGACACCCGCCAAGTATCCACAGCCGACGAATATCCCATAGAAACATACGACAAATCCCCCACCCCAAAATCTGCAAGTTCTCCAGTAGAAAAACTCCCAAGTGGCGCAACTGTCGAATACACATAATCATTCGCTTTCACCGCAGACCGGTACGAGCGCACCTGCTTCACCTCAGTCTCTATTTCAGAAAAAATAGCCGTTTCTGGTTCGGTGTAGCCATCAACAAACACCACATCACGCGGCACCACCTCAAACGCCGTCGCACCGTTTGGAGCCGTCGTATTTTCATAATCCGGACGTCCAGTCAGCACATAACCCGTATCTTCTTCGGGTGCCGATGCAGCACGTATCTCACTAGACCTATCGGCGCCTACAGATTCAGGTAACAACAATCTGTACTCGGGGGTGTAGAACGGAAGCAACGCCGTACTAACATCAAGCTCTAAAGTCGTATAAGGCACAAAATCCGCTGCTTTTAGCCCCGCAAGCGTCATCGAATCCACACTCAAATCACTGACATCTGCCGTAGCCACAGCTATCTCCAGCCGTAAAATCAGCTTTCGAGCCGGTTCATTGTTCACCACCATAGGCACCACCGGCACCGGTTCAGAGTAATATCCCTCAGCATCGACAATTATCTGCGCAAACTCATCGCGCTGCGTGGAAAACATATCCGGTATATACGCCGCCCAAGTCTCATCCACCACCCGAGCATCCGGAACCGCATCACCCGAAACTCCAGTCAGCGTTGCTAACTCGACCAGTGGAGCCAAAAATGCTGCATTCTCAACCCCCAACAGTTGAGTTTCCGCAACCGGGTCAACCGCAAATATGACAGAACTGAAACGCGGCAGTTTCCCCAACAAGATTTCGAAAAACGTGTCAGTTGGAATCGGCTTTAATCCCAAAACCCCAGCGGAGTAACCTAAATAAAACTCATATTGGGACGACTCCGTAATAGCAGATTCTGGTCGTTTACGCAGCCAAACCCGCCCACCACCACTCATTACCACCGACTCGTCGTCCCCGCCACTGCCCTGCAACACCACCGTTGTTTTAAGCGATGCCACCCAATCATCACCCGACAAATCTGACACCCCGACGACAGGGTCATCTATCACATCTAGCATGGGCACGGCGATAAGGTGCCCCAATGAACCCACCATTCCAACTGGCGCAGCCACTTCCACGCCGTTGATAGCGCGTATCCGCTCCAACTGTTCCAACGAGATACCGCCTTGACCAGCAGTAGCCACAAAATTGGCATCAACCAACCCCGCGGTGGCTACAGCATCCAAACCTCCGCCGGGAACAGTGACCAAAATGTCATACGAACCCCGCCAGTTTTCGTCCAACACCGCTTGAACTCGCGCATTAACCCGCGCCCCCAAAACCACCACCGCCAACAACAGCCCACAAGCCAAAAGCGCAGACGCCCACCGCACCCGCGCTGCCGCCCGAAACACCAACATTCCCCGACAATACCACCGTCCCACAGCGCTATTGATGCCCAAAAGTTAAGAGGCACTTTTTGCCCCCTTCTCGAAGGGGGTGGCAGGCGTAGCCTGACGGGGGTTCTCATCCCCAGCCTGAAAGACTCTCACGCACAAAACTCTCACGCGCCACGGGGCGATAACCCCCGCCGCCTGCGGCGGCACCCCCTTTTAAAAGGGGGCTTCAAAGGATGTCGTTTCGCAATTTTTGATACGCGGCGCTCATCGCTTCCTCGGTGGGGGTGGTGATGATGGGGTGTTGCGGTTTGTCTAGCAGTACGAAGCGGGGGGTGCCGCCTCTGGTTTTTTTGTCTCGGCTGATGAAGTCTCTGATGGCAGCGTAGGGGGCGGCGGCGTAGCTTATCGGCAACTCTAGGGCGCGCAGTACGCTGCGATGCAACGCCACCGTTTCGGGGGCTAGGCCGGTGGTGCGGGCGGCTAACTCGGCTGCGTACACCATGCCTACGGCGATGGCTTCACCGTGACGCCAGCGGAACTGTTCGTAGGCTTCGATGGCGTGCCCCACGGTGTGGCCGTAGTTGAGTTGTTCGCGCCCGACGCTGCCGGTTGCCAAGATACGCTCCTCCGGGTCGGCGGCTACGGTAGCGGCTTTCACCTGCACCGCTCGGGTCACCAGTTCAGCGAAACGTTCAGAAGTCACCTGTTGGCTGGACACCGGGTCGTCCAGAATCAGTTTCAAGATGGCGGCGTCGGCGATGAACCCCGTTTTTGCCACTTCGGCTAGCCCGGAGCGGATTTCTCTGGGCGGCAGGCTGCGCAGCAGGTCAAAGTCGATGAGCACCGCGCGCGGGTCGTGGAACGCCCCCACCAAATTCTTACCCTCCGGCAGGTCGATAGCGGTTTTGCCACCCACACTGGCATCCACCGCGCCTAACACCGTAGTGGGAACCGCTATCCACGGTATGCCGCGCAGATACGACGCGGCCAAAAACCCGGCTACATCAGTGGTGGCTCCCCCGCCCACCCCAATCACCAAATCGGTACGGGTGAAGTTGGCTTTCGCTAACGCACTCCACAGCGCCGTCAACACCTGAGCGGTTTTAGCCGTTTCCCCCTCGGGCACCACCAGCGGCAGCACCCGTATCTTGCTGTCTTGCAGCGCTACCTGAGCTACAGCGGCAGTTCCAGCCAGCACGCTGGGGTACACCAGCGCCACTTGCCCTGCGCCACCCAGATACTCCGGCAGTAGCCGTAACGCCGTCGGCTCAATGACCACCGGATACGGCTGGGGGCTGGATACGATGATTTCAGCCATGATGATTCCCCTCCCTCAAAGCAGCAACGATACGCTCCACCACTGCGCTGGGTTTCACAGCGTCAGTGGATACGACAACCTGCGCCACTTGGGCATAAAGTACGCCGCGTTCATTCAACAAAACCCGTAAGCGCTCAGCAGGGTTATCAGCCAACAGCGGACGGTGCCGGGTATCACCCACCCGCTCAAGCGCAGTCGCTAAACTCACCTGCAACCACACCACACTGTGAGCGTTAATAACTTCCCGCAGCTTCGGGTTAGTCACCGCTCCCCCACCCAACGACAACACGATGGGGGTGCCCGCCAACACAACAGCGGCGGTTTGCGCTTCTAACTCCCGAAACGCCCCCTCACCGGCAGTGGCGAAAATCTCAGTGACGCTAACCCCCGTATCGGCCTCAATACGCTCATCCAAATCAACGAAAGGCAACCCCAACTTAGCCGCCAACAGTTTCCCCACAGTGGTTTTACCAGCCGCTGGCATCCCCACAAGCACCACACTCATTTAGAGCACCTGCAGCCCGTGTTCGCGCACCTGAGCGAGAAAACCCAAAAAGTTACGCCGCGTCTCGCTCACCGTATCGCCGCCGAACTTATCTAGGCAAGCCCCAGCGATGACCAGCGCCGTAACCGCTTCCGCCACCACCCCAGCGGCAGGCACCGCGCACACGTCGGAGCGTTGCGGATGCGCGCTCGCCGCCGCGCCGGTAGAAACGTCCACTGTCGGCAGCGAGTTGGCCAATGTGGGAATCGGCTTCATGGCGATACGCAACCAGATGGGTTGCCCGTTGCTGATGCCGCCCTCAATACCCCCAGCGTTGTTGGATTCCCGAGTGATGCCCCCCACACCGGGCAACATGCGGTCATGCAGTTCACTGCCGGGCGTAGTAGCCGCCGCGAATCCGGCCCCTATCGCCACCCCTTTGATGGCCGGGATGCCCATGAGTGCGCCTGCCAACTGCGCGTCCAAGCGGCGGTCGCTTTGGACATGGGAGCCGATGCCGGGGGGGCAACCCCACACCACCACCTCGACCACCCCTCCCAACGTATCGCCTGCCGCTTTAGCTTCGTCGATGGCGGCCACCATACGCGCCGAAGCGGGCGCGTCAGCGCAGCGCACCGGGTCAGCGTCGATACGGTGCAAGTCCGCCGCTTTGGGCAGTTCCGTCTCTACGCTGCCCACACCGCCTATGGCAACCACATGGGATAGCACCGTAACCCCGTAGGCCTGCGCCAAAAACTGTTTCGCAGCCACCCCGATGGCCACTTTGGCGGCGGTCTCCCTAGCTGAAGCGCGCTCCAAGATGGGGCGCGCGTCCAAGTAGTCGTATTTCTGCATCCCTGCTAAATCGGCGTGCCCGGGGCGCGGTCTGGTCAACGGCGCAGTCCCCGGCGCAGTCGCCAATACGTCAGCCGCCACCGGGTCGGGGCTCATGGCGACCTGCCACTTCGGCCACTCCGTGTTTGCCACTTCGATAGCAATCGGCGCGCCCGTGGTGTTGCCCTGCCACACCCCGGAGACGATACGCACCGCATCGCGTTCCAATTTCATACGCGCGCCGCGACCGTACCCCAACCGCCGCCTAGCCAGCGCCGTATCAATGTCAGCGGTGTTTACGCGCACCCCAGCAGGCAACCCCTCCAGCAGCGCGATGAGGGCAGCGCCGTGCGATTCCCCGGCGGTTAGATAACGCAACATGCATCTATTGTGGCAGAGTGTCCCCGGCTTAGCGCTCAGCAAGCGCCGCCAATCCGGCGTTGCGCAACACATCGAACTCAACTTCGTATCCGGTAAACAGTTGGAATTGGCTCACTGCTTGCCCTGCTAACAGGTCGAGACCGTCAACAGTAGGCATCCCGAACGCGCTAGCCAGCTCCAGTAGCGGACGCTCCCAAGGGTCGTAGGACACGTCGAACACCGCGCCGACATCCGGCAACAAGTCAGATAGGTGTTCGGGTATGTAAGGGGTCAGCGCCTCCCCCGGCAACGTGGATACCAACAAATCTGTGGGCGGCAGCGGTACTGTCCGCGCTGTCAACTCCGCCACTTCCACCCCTTTGACCCCTAAACTCAGCGCAAAATCCCGCAACGCAGCAGCAGGCTCCGGGCGGCGCGCTAATACGATGAGCCACTGCAACCCGATACGCGCCAAAGCCGCCACCAGCGAGCGCGCGGTGGCGCCAGCGCCCACAATCACCGCGTCCGTCACCGTATGTATGCCATGTGCCGCCAGCGCCTGCACCGCACCGGGCACGTCAGTGTTGTAAACCCGCACCGTATCCGCATCGAACACCACCGTGTTAGCGGCTCCCACTAGGCGCGCCACCTCATCTGGGGTGCCCAGCGCTAACGCCGCTTCCTTATGTGGCATGGTGACCGCCAGCCCCCGCCACGAACCATCCAACCCAGCTACGAAATCAGCTAAACCGCCCGGTGGCACATCGCGCGTCGTAAACGTCCAATCCAAACCGCAGGCGGCGTATCCGGCACGATGCAACGCTGGCGATAACGAGTGCGCGGCGGGCCAACCCACTACTGCGCAGCTGTTAGCCGTATTAGCCGTATCAGCAGCTGTATTTGCCGTCGCAGCCCCCGGCGTCATCACCGCTAGGCCGTTCCGCACTCAACTGGGTTCGCGTCACACCAGACGTTAAACTCCGCGACGTTGGCTTCGTGCTCCTCCAGCGTGCGCGCAAACTTCACCGTACCCAGCGTGGGGTTGGTAGCCACGAAGTACAGATAATCGTGTTCGGTGGGGTGTACGGCGGCCAACAGCGAGATTCGCCCCGGGTTAGAGATAGCGGTCGGCGGCAGTCCGGGGTGCAGGTAGGTGTTATACGGTGAGTCGATGGCGAGCATCTCCTCCGTGAGGTTCAAGATGGTGTAATCATTCAGCGCATACGAGATAGTGGCATCCGACTGCAACGGCATCCCAATCTTCAACCGGTTGTAGAACACCCCGGCGATGTCGGCAGCGTACTGCAACGTCCCGCCCTCGCGTTCCACCAAACCGGCCATGTTCACGGCATCGGCGGGGCTGACCCCCAACGCCTCGGCGGCAGCGACAAACTCTAACTCCTCTATGAGCCGCTTAAACTCGTCCACCATCGGCTTCAGCGCCTCCAGCGCGGTCGGGGTGGCATCGTAAGCGTATGTATTTGGGGCTAAATAGCCCTCGGTTACGCCGTTTGCCCACTCCGGCAACTCCAACTCGCCGGGGTCAACCGCCAGTAACTCCAGTTCGTCAACCGGAATGCCGGTGGTTTCGTGAATCCGCTCAAACGTGCGCGCATTGCTGAACCCCTCGGGGATGGTGAAAAACGCCTGCACCACATTGCCCGGGTCTCCCAGAATCTTCAAGGCATCCTCGGCGCGCATCCGGGTGCGTACCTTATAGTCAGCGGCTTGAATGTCAGCGAAATAGCTGGGGTGCGCTGTGGCCGCTTTGATGAACGCTTCCGCAGATTTAATCACGTCCTCATCGAGCAACAGCTGCGCGATGTGCTCCACGTCAGCCCCCGCTGGGATGGTGATTATGATTTCGACGTTGCCGGGGCCGGGATAATCCTCTGGGCCTTGCAGTTTGGAGAACAGTTTCAGCCCCCCGAAGTAGAGCATCACAAACCCAGCGATGATGCTAGCTATCAGCACTAACCCGATGATGAGGTTGGGGATACGGTGATGCGCCTTGAGGTCAGCTTCCACATCGAACGGTTTCTCGCTCCACGAGTCCACAGCGGCGGTCTCCAAGACCCGGTTCGGGTCGCTGACTAGGTCATGCAATCCCGCCGTCGGCGGCTGGAAAGCGTCGTCGTCTAAAGGCGAACCAGCACTTATACGCCCACCACTCACTCCGGGACTCCCTTCAATCTTAAACATTTGGTGCGGCTCCGGGCTGGGGATGGATTACCGCGCGGGTTTGGTCAGTGTTCGATTCCAGCAAACTCCACAACAAGGCTACCGCAGCGGCTTGGTCAATTACACCCTTGGCTTTACGCGCGTTACGCCCGCTGGCTCGCAACTGTTTCGCAGCTTGGGCGGTGGTGAGGCGTTCATCCAGTAGCCGTATCGGCAGTTGTACGCCGTCGGCTACCTCCTGAGCGCGTTCCCGTATATTGCGTGCCGCCACCGCCTCTTGGCCGCGTAAATCCAACGGCAACCCCATCACCAACTCCACCGGCTGGTACTGCTCCACCAGCGCTGCGATACGGGTTAGTGTTTGGGCATCGTTGGGGACAGTCTCCACCGGGTAGGCCAGCAGCCCTGCCGCGTCACAAGCGGCGATGCCGATACGCGCCGCGCCCCAATCGAGCGCCAGCCGCACCCCAGAGGGCAGCGGCATTACCTGCTGGTCACGCACGGCGTTCACCGGCTAGCTCGCCTTGATACTAGCTACGATTGCGGCTTTGATGTCTGCCAACGCACTCGGAGCAGCAGCGGCATCTGTACCGCCACCCTGCGCCAAATCGTCATGGCCGCCACCTTTACCGCCCAACGCTTTAGTGCCGATACGCACCAACTCGCCCGCCCTCACACCTGCTTCCCGAGCAGCGGCAGTGGTGGCCACCACCAACGCCGGTTTATCAGCGGCACCGCCGACCAGCGCCACCACCCCGGCAGCGCCACCCAGCCGGTCGCGGAGTGAGAGCGCTAGGGTGCGCAGCTCGTTGCCGCCCACATCCGGCAACACCTGCGCAACCAATTTGATGTCCCCCACTGTTTCCGCAGCAGCCAGCATCTCGTCTGCTCCCGCACTGAGGTTTTTAGCTTTCAGTTCGGCGATGCGTTTCTCGGCCACTTTCAGGTCGGTGACCAGCTTCTCCACCCGCTCCCGTAGTTGGTCGGGCTGGGTTTTCAAGATGCTAGTCAGCTCGTGTACCAGCGCGCGTTCGGCAGCCAGATGTGTGAAAGCGTCAGCGGAAACCAGACACTCCACGCGCCTAGTGCCCGCCCCGATGGAGGATTCCGAGAGCAGCGTTATCAACCCCACTTGGGAACTGGAGGCGACGTGGGTGCCGCCGCACAGTTCCCGGCTCCACTCGCCGCCCATCTCCACCATGCGCACGATGGGCGGGTACTTCTCGCCAAACATGGCTTGCGCCCCCATCGCTTTGGCTTCCTCCAGTTTCATCAACTGGGCTGAAACCCCTAGGTCGTCTTGAATGGCCTGATTGACGCGCGCCTCTACCTCCTGTTTCAGCGCCTCTGAGAGCCCCGCCGTGGCGGAAAAATCGAAACGCAGATAGCCCGGTTTGTTGTATGAACCGGCCTGAGTAGCGGTTTTGCCGACGTATTGCCGCAGCGCCGCCGAGATGAGGTGGGTGGCGGAGTGCGCTTGACAAGCCCCGCGCCGGTTGAATACGTCCACCAGCGCCTCGGCTTCATCACCGACGCTCACGTCACCGGCCAGTTGCACCTTATGCACCACGAGCCCCGGCACAGCGCGCTGTACATCCAGCACTTCGCTAGCAACGCCGGCGATAAGGATGGTGCCGGTGTCGGAGTCCTGCCCGCCAGCTTCGGCGTAGAACGGGGTTTCCTCCAAAATTAGTTCCACCACTTCGCCCGGCTCGGCGTGGGTTACGCTGCTCCCGTCCGCGACGATGCCGCGTATTTTGGTGTTCACTTTGAGGTCGGTGTAGCCCCTAAATGGGGTTTCGCCAGCTTCGCGTAGTTCCCGATACGCTTCCACAGCGACCGTATTGCCCTTTTTGGCTTTCGCGTCGGCTTTGGCGCGTTGGCGCTGTTCGTTCATCAACTCGTCGAAGCGGGCGCGGTCAACGCTCAAACCAACCTCGGCAGCCATCTCTAAAGTGAGGTCGATGGGGAAGCCGTAGGTGTCGTGTAGTTGAAAAGCCTGGTCACCGGAGAACACTTTGGATTCTCGCACCTCCGGTTTCGCCACGGCGGTATCGAAAAGCACCACGCCCTGCGCCAACGTGCGACGGAACGTCTCATCCTCTGCCTGCGCGACGGCGCGTACCCGCTCCCACTCGTTAGCAATCTCTGGGTAAGACTCCTGCATACAGTTCCGCGACACGTCCAATAAATCAACCAATACGTTCGTATCCACCCCCAACAGCCGCATCGCGCGGATGGAACGCCGAAGCAAGCGCCGTAATACGTAGCCCCGCGCCTCATTGCCGGGAGTCACCCCATCGCTCATCAGCATCAGCCCGGAGCGGATATGGTCAGCCACCACGCGCAACCGCACGTCGTCATCGTGGTTCGCGCCGTATTTATGCCCCGAGATTTCGGCGGCGAAGTCGATTACGGGACGCACTTGGTCAATCTCGTACATATTTTCGACGCCTTGCAGCAGATACGCGGTGCGCTCCAACCCCATACCGGTGTCAATGTTTTTTGACGGCAGCGGCCCGGCGATGTCGAAATCGTCTTTGGCGCGCACTTTAGAGAGGTTTTCGGTTTGGAACACCAGGTTCCAAATCTCTAGGTAGCGATCCTCGTCCGCTTCCGGGCCGCCCTCCGGGCCATACGCGGAGCCGCGGTCGATGTAGATTTCGGAGCAGGGCCCGCCGGGGCCGGGAACCCCCATGTTCCAGTAGTTGTCCTTAAGGTTGCGCGGTTGGATGCGCTCTTCCGGCACCCCCACCTTTTTCCAAAACTCTGCCGCTTCCCTATCGCCGTCGGGATAGTCGGGGTGGAAGCCAGGGCCGAGTACAGTAACCCACACCTTATCGGGAGAAAATCCGTAGCCACCATCGCTTTGGCTGCTGGTCACCAGTTCCCAAGCCCACTCAATCGCTTCTTTCTTAAAGTAATCTCCGAAGCTGAAGTTGCCGTTCATCTGGAAGAAAGTGCCGTGCCGCGTGGTCTTGCCCACTTCTTCAATGTCAAGGGTGCGCACACATTTCTGTACGCTCGCCGCCCGCAGCCACGGCGGGGTCTCTGCGCCGATGAAGTACGGCTTGAACGGCACCATGCCCGCGTTCACAAACAGCAACGTCGGGTCGTTATAGACCAGCGATGTGCTGGGCACGGCCACATGCCCCTTGCCCTCAAAAAATCTGACGTAGCGTGCGCCTACCTCTGCCGCTCTCATCCCTTTTGACCCTACCTTTCTGCCCGCTCAAGCGGAGAATAACACTACCGCTCCAGCGCCCCCGGTGCGTACTCGTAACGCTCAGCGCGTATTCGTAAAGTCAGTAAAGCCAGTAAAGGTAGGTTCACTCAGCTATCGCTACCGTGCCGTCGTCGAGTAACTCCACTTCGCGCTCGCAGAACTCGGGTTTTGTCGGTTCGTAATCGTCGCTGCCAAACAGCGGTGAGGAGATGATGAGGTCGGCGGTCGCCACGTTGCAGGCGTATGGGATGTTCCACAGGGTTGCCAGCCGCAACAGTGCTTTGACATCGGGGTCGTGCGGTTGCGGCGATTCGGGATCCCAGAAGAAGAACAATACGTCCAAATGTTGCACCGCAATCATGGCTCCGACCTGCTGGTCGCCGCCTTTGGGGCCGGAGAGCAACCTTTCGACGCTCAGCCCGGTTTCTTGTTCGATGATGGCACCGGTGGTGCCGGTAGCTATTAGGTCGTGGCGCGACAGCGTTTTCTTATTCCACAGACACCACTGCAACAGTGATGCCTTGCACCCGTCGTGTGCCACTAAAGCGATTCTCATTTAAGTCATTTTACTCGGAGGACAAGTCCAGAGCGCCTTTCGCGCCGAAAGTAAAGCCTTTT
>JAITED010000146.1 GCA_031282235.1 Propionibacteriaceae bacterium
CTCAGGTGATAATGCAAAACATCATCACCTAAATGACTATCGGCGTAGCGCATACCGGCTCTGGGAGGTCAGGGCTAGCGGCGACCGCTGGTGGTTTGGTGGCAAAGTGCCCAATGGGGGGCGGGGACAGGATACAGTGAGTGGCGTGAAGCTGTATCGCTGGCAGAAGGGTTTGGTTGCGGCACTGGCCGTGATGGCGGTGAAATGGGTGTAGTGGCGGTGGCGAAACGGGGGGAGAGCCTGCGATTTCGGAACCCGCTGTGATAACCCGCCCGGAGCAGGTGACTCGTCCGGTGGATGCGTTCATCCCCAGCGCAGTTCGGAGCAGACGATAACCACCGGGCCAACGTCGGCTACAAACCAGGAGCTAGTCCGAGCTTGTCACGACGCGGTTATGAGCATACGGGTTAATCAGAGCGGCCTGATGCTGCTGATAACTCCAGATGCTTTGCCGGAGGGTGACCCGAGAGTGCCGTTATCCGATTCGCGCTATAAAGTTGTGGCTGAAAAGTGGTCGGCGTGTATGAAGAATTACGGTTTTGACTACGAAACCCCGCTGTACGCATCCAGAGACCACGAGTGGGTTGAGGCCGCAATGGCAGCGGTTCAAGAGACGGCGGGGGGAGTCCCTTTGACGCCCACATCTGGCGTTAGCGCTTATCAGACAGCGGTAGCGGCAGCGGACGTACAGTGCAAACTCGACACCAATCTGGTAGGGATAGCGGTGGCGGTGCAGAGCGCCTATGACCAAATCTATATAGATGCGCACCGGGAGCAGTTAGCGGATTTGCAGCGCGAAATAGCAGAGTTCCTAAAAGGAAACATCCAAGTGCCGCCCATAACTAACAAACCCCAAGACGCCACCTCCTCCCCTGAACCCTCAACTTTCCCCTACGCCACCTCCTCCCCGTAGTGTTGCCGTCAGCTATCTCCGCTAAAGCAAGCCGCGTCGAACAAAAACTGATTAGCTCATACAACCAACTTTCCCCTCTTTCGTCGCCCCCAACTTCAGCGAATCGAAAGTAACTATCCCAGCGAATCGAAAGTAATACCTATAGCGAATCGAAAGCGATTGTACGTAATAACTGCTAGAGTAGCTCTATGATTCCCTTGTTAGCAAGGCATTTGATGCCGTTTTCTGAGCGGATGCTCACTGTTTTTCCTGTGCTTATAATTCAGGGGGCACGTAGGGTGGGGAAGTCTACTTTTGCAGCGATGTTGGCTGAGGGGAAACAGCATGTGAGTTACACCCTTGACGACGACGACGTGCGTTCTCAAGCTGTGAATGACCCGCGCACGTTGGTCACGCAAGCGGGGGACGGGCTTTTGGTTATTGATGAAGTGCAGCGTGCCCCGGAGTTGCTGCTGGCCATTAAAGCTGAAGTTGATAGAAACCCGCAACCGGGGAGGTTCGTATTAACTGGCTCATCTGACCTATTGCGATTGCCGCATACGCCGGATTCGCTCGCGGGCCGGGCAGTGACACTGCCGTTATGGGGGTTATCTGCTGGAGAGTTAGCGGGTGCCCCGGATGATTTTGCCGCTTTTGTGTTGGCTGGGCACGATTGGCACGGTTTCACTACCTCCTGGAGCCGCGATGATTACGCCACCGCGCTCTGTTGCGGTTCCTACCCTGAAGCGATGCGCCTTGAGCCAGCGGATCGCAGTGTTTGGTTGCGCAGTTACCTTGACAGGTTACTACGCCGTGATGTGCCCAATGTGGGGCGTGCGATTCCAGCTGCTCGGTTACGGACGATGCTGCGGCTCCTAGCGGCGAATCCATCCGGAGAGTTGGTGCTGGCTAGGTTAGCTGATCAGTTGGCGGTGACCGCTCCTACGGTGCGAGACCACATTGAGTTGCTGGAGGCGATGTATCTAGTCCAATCTCTGCCCCCTTGGACGGCAAACCTCACAAAACGCGAAGTTGGGCGCAACAAGACCAGTGTTTGTGATGCCGGTTTAGCGACACAACTCACCCGAGCCACGCCAGCTAAACTCACTTCGCCCGCGCTAGCGGAGCACTTTGGTGCGCTTTTGGAGAGTTTTGTCACGATGGAACTGATAAAGCAGCAAACTTGGACAACTGCCCCATTCGAGTTGTTTCACTTCCGGGACCGCAACGGCCCGGAGGTGGACATCGTGATGGAGTTTGCAGACGGTGAGGTGTTCCTTATCGAGGTTAAAGCCTCCCAAAGCTACCGCAGCGATTATTTCACCCATATGAAAAAGTTGGCGGCAAGTATTGGCAACCGATGTCTAGGCGGGGTCGTATTAGGCACCGCTCCATACGCTTTTCGCCATGCGGATAAGTTTTGGGGGTTACCCATCTCTGCGCTGTGGGAGAGCGTGCCGTAATTAGTCTGTTAGCTCAGAGGGGGCTTAACAACTTCCCTATAATAACGATGTCTGGGGGAATGGGCGGGATGTTGGAGTTTAAGGAAGTAACAGGAAGTAAGGGGTGGAATGGCTGAGTATCAGGATGTGGGAGAGATTAGCGCTCGGTTGGCGGAGTTGAGCTTGCCGCCGCTGCCTGCGCCGTTGGATGCGGCGGTCATTGATTCGCATACGCATCTGGACGCGACGCTGGAAGTGTCCGGGCTGCCGGTGGAGTTGAGTTTGGCGGCCGCTGCTGCCGTCGGGGTGACGCGGATGGTTCAGATTGGTTGCGATGTGCCCAGTTCCCGATGGGCGGTGGAGGTGGCTAGGGCGTATCCGCAAGTGGTGGCGTGTGTCGCCATTCACCCCAACGATGCGGGACGACTAAGCGATACGGCGCTGGACGCGGCTTTAGACGAGATTGCGGCTTTGGCCGCCGCCCAACCGTATGTGCGCGGTGTGGGCGAGACCGGGATTGATTACTACCGCACTCGTGAGCTTGCGGCGCAGGAGCGGCAACGGCGCTCTTTCGCGGCTCACATCCGTATCGCTATAGCGCACGATTTGACGCTCGCCATCCACGACCGCGACGCGCACGCCGATATTCTCAAGGTGTGGGATGCTACCGGGGCACCAAATCGAGTGGTGATGCACTGTTTCTCCGGCGATGTGGCGTTCGCTCAGGAGTGTTTGGCGCGCGGGGCATGGTTGTCGTTCCCCGGTGTGATTACGTATAAAGCCAATCAATACCTACGCGATGTGCTCGCCATCACGCCGCGGGAACGGATTCTGGTGGAGACTGACGCGCCGTATCTCACTCCAGTACCGGAGCGCGGCAAGCGCAACGCTCCGTATCTGATTCCGCATACACTACGCTTTATGGCCGACGAACTGGGTTTAGCGGAAGCGGAACTTTGCGCGTTGCTCACTGAGAACGCTGTGGCGGCGTATGGCGGCGAGTGGGGGGAGACGCTGCCGCGCTATACGGCTGCGGAACCTGCCGCGCCGCTGCGCGGGGAACAAGGGGAACAAGGGGGACAAAGGGAACAAAGGGGACAAGGGGTAAAGGTTGCGAACCCGGAGGGCATTAGCAGTTATGGGGGGATTCGCTGATGGCGTTGCTTGACCCGCGTACTATCCGGGCGCTGGCCGCCGAGATTGGGTTGCGCCCCAGCAAGCAACGCGGGCAGAACTTCGTACACGACGCGAACACGCTGCGGCGATTGGTGGCGTTAGCCGAAGTGAAACCGGCAGATGCGGTGCTAGAAATCGGCCCCGGTTTAGGCTCCCTCACGCTCGCGCTGTTGGAGGCTGGAGCGGACGTGACCGCTGTCGAAATCGAACCGGCGTTGGCCGAGCTGCTGCCGCGCACCGTCGCCGACCGGTTACCCGAGCGCGCGGAAGGGTTGCGAGTAATCACCGCTGATGCTTTAGAGATACGTACACTGCCCGACCCGCAACCTACCAAACTGGTCGCCAATCTGCCGTACAACGTCGCAGTTCCGGTGCTGCTGCACGCCCTAACCGCGTTCCCAACTATCGTATCTGGCCTAATCATGGTGCAGTTAGAGGTTGCGGAACGTTTGGTAGCAACCCCTGGCTCTAAGGTGTATGGCATACCAAGCGCCAAGCTGGCGTGGTTCGCCGTCGCCCGTAAAGTCGGTTTAGTGCCCGCTAACGTATTTTGGCCAGTCCCCAACGTTGCCTCCGCGCTAGTAGCTTTTGAGCGCGTCGCGCCGCCGCCAACCAAAGCCAGCCGCACGCAAGTGTTTTCCCTGATAGATGCCGCCTTTGCGCAACGCCGCAAGATGCTCCGCGGCGCGCTATCCAGCTGGTACGGTTCAGCGAGCGCCGCCGCAACCTCCCTGCAACAAGCCGGTATCGCCCCCACCGCCCGCGGCGAAACCTTGAGCATAACCGATTTCGCTCGCCTCGCGGATTATTCATTCCCGCAAAACAATCCCAGTACGGAGCACCACATTTAACCGCGACGTAGGGCCGTTCGTGTTTTCTGGTCTGTGGATGGCGGTTGAGGGGTTCTCGGCAAAGATTTCTGAATGCTGCGGTCTTACAGCTCTCGTGCTAGCCAAGACCCAAGAAACACTTGAATCGCCAAAACCGAAACCCTCCAGACACGCTGGATGAATTCAGTTGTAGGGTTGATAGTGGCTGTAATGGCAGCAGAGTACGCACCCGCGACATGTGTGGGAAAATCTTGAAGATGTTGAGTTTCTATTCAAGCTGGGATGTGTTGGGCGCGCTGAAGATGGTGGGTTGCATCCAACGGCAGCGGGTTTGTTGATGTTTGGTTTTGAGTATGAAATTGTTAAAGAGTTCCCTAATTATTTTCTGGATTATCAGGAGCATGATGATGAGTCCACGCGCTGGACTGACCGTGTTATATCGAGTTCTGGTGACTGGAGCGGCAATATTTTTGATTTCTATTACCGCGTTTATAACAGAGTAGCGCAGGAAGTTAGAACGCCGTTCAAATTGTTAGGTGATACTCGTATTGATGATACGCCGGTTCATGAAGCGCTTAGGGAAGCGTTGGCGAACTCTTTGATTCATGCCAATTATTACGGGCGGCGCGGCCTTGTAGTACACCGGTATCCTAATCAGATAACGTTTGCTAATCCTGGTGGCTTGCGTATCAGTATTGAAGATGCCGTGCTTGGGGGGCTTTCCGACCCGCGTAATGTGACTCTTATAAAGCTGTTTAATCTTATTGATATTGGCGAACGGGCAGGTAGTGGTTTGGCTAATATCTACGCTGTTTGGCGTAGTTTGAAGTGGTCTGAGCCGGTTTTGTTGGAGCAGTTTAATCCAGATCGGACGGTTTTATCGCTTGCGTTATCGCAACAAAGAAGCGATAAAGTTGCGATAAAAAGTTGCGATAACGGTAGGGGTACGGTAAGCGATGCGAAAAAACGGGAAATCGTTGATTATTTGAGAGAGTACGGGGTGTGTACTTCGGGCGAGTTAGCTGTTCTTCTTGGTGTGACTCCTGCCCGTGTCAGGGTTCTTATTGCAGAGTTAGCGGCTGGTGGGCTTGTTGTCGCTGAGGGCGCAAATCGGAATAGAACGTATAGATTGAAAATGTAGGGCTTAGGGTTATGGGCTGGTGGTCTCACGGAGTCACTCCTTAAGGGCATCAATAACATTTGGGGGTTGAGAATTGTTGCGTGCCGACTTTCGCACACTCCCTACGACCGAAAACAATAAAAAGGGCTGGGGTGCGCAACTGGTGGGGAAAGTTCGCGTAACGTAATCTCCATGACTCTCGATTCGCTGTGGAACGGCATCGACCCGCTGGGGCCGGGGCGAGTGCGGGTACGAGTGCCAGCGAAAATTAATCTGGCGCTGGGGGTTGGAGCTAAGGGTAGGGATGGCTATCACCCGCTGGCTACGGTGTTTCAGGCGGTGGGGCTTTATGACGAGGTTACGGTGACCCCGCTGCCGGACGGGGAGATTAGCGTTGTGGTGCGCGGGGCGCAGGCGCAGTTGGTGCCGACGGATGGTACGGATTTGGCGGCGCGCGCTGCTGACTTGCTGCGACGGAAGCGGGGGCTTCCGACGTATGGGGTGAGTATTGAGATTGATAAACGTATCCCGGTAGCGGGCGGCATGGCTGGCGGGTCGGCTGATGCGGCCGCTACCCTGCTGGCGTGTTCGGAGTTGTGGGGCTTCGACCTCCCCGTCGCGGAACTGCGCACGCTCGGGGCGACGTTGGGTGCCGATGTGCCGTTCCCGCTGCTGGGCGGTACGGCTATTGCGCACGGGCGCGGCACGGATTTGGTGCCGCTGATGTGTCGCGGAACCTACTATTGGGCGCTGGCGTTCGCAGAAACCGGACTTTCCACGCCTGCCGTATTTCAACGTTTCGATGAACTAGCAACAGTTGAAAAAAATACGCGAGATGTACCGCAGGAACTTCTATCTGCCCTTATCACCGGCGATGCTAAAACCTTGGGTACGCTGCTGCACAACGATTTAGAACCGGCTGCGCTCGACCTCTACCCGGCCCTTGCCGACACACTAGCGTATGGTCGCACCCGTCCGGGCGTATGGGGCGGGTTGCTCTCCGGCTCCGGCCCCACCTGCGCATTCCTGTGCGAGAATCCGCGCGTCATGGCAGCGCTGGCGGGTGAACTTAGCGACCTGCCGCAGGTGCGTGCCGCAGTGGGCGTAACCGCTCCCACGCGCGGGGCGCATCTAATCAGCGCCCACTCTTACGCGGCTTGATGTTGATACGTTGCCCCTGCGTTTCGATTGCCGGTTTGGTGATGAGTTGCGGGTCGGTTTCCAGATTCACTAGGCCATTCCACGCCAGGTTGACGAGTTGTCGTACCAACTCCTCCTTGGCAGGCTTGCGGGTCTCCAACCAATACTGCCCCGCCATAGCTACCAACCCCACCAGCGCCTGTGCCAGCGGGCCTGCCAGATAAGGGTCAAACCCGTGGCGCTCAAACTCGGGCAACAGCATATCTTCGACGCTGCTGGCGATGTCGTTTAGGATGGACGAGAACGAGCTTTCACCCATATCAGTGCTAGTCGGGTCGCGGTTGATGAGGTCGTGGCTGATGATACGGAACCCCTCCGGGCACTCATCGATGTAATCCAGCAGTGCGAAAGCCCCGCGCTCAATCACCTCTCGGTAGCCAGCGTTCGGGGTATGAATCGCGTCTTGAATCGCCGCATCCAGCCGACTGGTTTCCCGGTCAACCACTACAGCGTATAACCCGTTCTTATCCCCAAAATGCCCATAAATCACCGGTTTACTGACCGCCGCCGCCTGCGCAATGTCCTCAATGGATGTCCCCTCCACCCCGTGCTCCGCGAACAACCCACGCGCCACCGCAATCAACTGTTCCCGCCGTTGCTGACTAGTCATCCGAATCCGCGCCGGAGCCGTATCATTCCTAGAAGCCATGCCCCCAATTGTTCCACTTAGCGCGCCGTTTTGCCGCCATCTCATCTCTTACGTCATGCTGCGTGAAAAGAGCTGCTGCGCATACGTCCTTCCCTGTCATGGAACAGTGGAAAAACAAGATTAGTTCTTGCGTAACCGTAGCAGAGCAGTATTTAGCCGAAACTAAGGATGACGCTGTTATGGACACTGCGGTGCTGGACGAGTTGCGAGTAGAACTTGCTGCGTTGAATAGTGTGACTGATGAGCAGTTAAACGGTGTTGTTGTTGATTATTTTGAGTA
>JAITED010000178.1 GCA_031282235.1 Propionibacteriaceae bacterium
TTGTTTCCGTGGGCGAATCGAATACGCGACGGGCTTTGGCAGTTAGATGGGGAACCACAACAACTGCCGATTAATGAACCGGAGCTTCACAACGCGCTTCATGGGCTGGTTACGGATAAGGTGTTCACAGTTTTACATTCGCAGCGCGATACGGTCACGCTACGGGCTCTGGTGAGCGATGCGCCGGGGTATCCGTTTCACATGCAGCTTGACATCACGTACACCGCTAAACCGCACTGCATCAGCGTAAACGCCGTAGTCAGCAACGTGGGGCAGAACACAGCCCCATTCGCGCTCGGGTTCCATCCGTATCTACGCTTGGGGGACGTACCAACGGATGAACTGGAACTACAACTTCAAGCTGACACTGTGCTGGATACCGATGCGCGACTCTTGCCCACTGGGCAACATCCGGTCGCTGGAACGGAACTAGACCCGCACCGGTTGGCGCTAGATAACGCAACACTAGATAACTGCTTTGGGGATTTGACAACGCAGGATGGAAAAATACGCCACCGAGTCGGCAGTGAAACTCTTGGCTTCATAGAACTATCCGCTGACCCAGTTTTCCGGTGGGTGCAAACCTACCTGTGCCCAGCGTTCCCGCGCGAGGGCGGTACCACCGCCAAAACCATCGCCGTAGAACCGATGACCGCACCCCCGGATGCGCTGAACTCTGGTATCGACCTCATCTGGTTACCCGCCGGTGAAAACTGGGCTGCAACTTGGGAACTGCGGTTGATTCCCCAGATAAAATAACCCAAGTTGTAGGCGTATTAGCGGCGCGCCCGCGAGCTGTGAACGTAAACCCGGTAAGGGGCTTGCTACCTAACTCTCCTAGAATGGTTGCTGCGGCTTAGCTTCCCCGCCGCCGCTGTGAGGGTTGGAGTAAACAACATGGCAGACGCTAACGGTAGACGTTCGAGTGCGAGTGGTAACGGACGGGCAGCGGCGAAACCGCAAAGTGGGGGTGGACGTAGCGCTACAGGGCGCACTCAAACAAAACCCGTTTCCGGGCAGCGTACGGCTGCTAAAGCGGCACCGGCTAGGCGTAATACGACTAAAAAGAAGAAAACGAAAACGATTCCTTGGAGTCGCAAAACTACGCGCCAGAAAGTGCTTACAGTGGCGCTTTGGACGGCTATCGTATTCTCATTTTTGATGTTGGTGGGGGTAATAGCTGCGATTATTGCGTATTACAAAATTGATATTCCAGACCCTAATGAGGATTTCACTGCGGCTAACACCCGTATTTACTACAACGACACCACCACGCAGTTAGGTACGCTAGCGCTGCAAAACCGTACCCCGCTGTCATACGACAAAATGCCGGAATCCGTTATCAACGCGGTGTTGGCTGCGGAGGATCGCACATTCTGGACGAACCCGGGCATCTCAATCCCCGGCATGATTCGGGCGGGGTTGAACATTCTCGCTGGCGGCGAGCTGCAATCCGGCTCCACCATCACGCAACAGTACAGCAAACTGATGTATTTAACGGACGAGCAAACCCTCACTCGTAAACTAAAAGAGCTAGTGATTTCGGTAAAACTCAGCCAGAAGGTGCCGAAAGAACGTATTTTGGAGGGCTACCTAAACACCATCTGGTTCGGGCGCGGCTCATACGGTATCCAAGAGGCAGCGCAGGCGTATTTCGGCATCGACGCCCCGCAGTTGGACGTGCCGCAGGCCGCAGCGCTGGCAGCGATACTTAACTCGCCGGGGCTGTGGGATCCGAGCATCGCCGGGAACGAGAAACGGTTCCTAGAGCGCTATGACTACGTGTTAAGCGGGATGTTGACGATGGAAACCATCAACGAAACCGAATACCGCTACTATCTGGCGCACCCGCCCGAGTTCCCAGAACTGCCGATTCACGACACCTACGGTGGCCCTGGTGGCTACCTCATCAAGATGGTGGAGGCGGAACTGGCCGAGTTGGGTTTCTCAGAGCAACAGGTACAAGGTGGCGGGCTGAACATCACCACTACGGTTGACGCCGCGGCACAAGGAGCGATGGAGGCGACCGCCGCTGATTATCTGGCGCAGATTGCTGCCGCGCGCCCGGAAACCGACATCACCCAGCTGCATCTAGGGATGGCTTCGGTGGAGGTGGGCACTGGGCGTATTTTGGCGCTCTACGGCGGCCCCGATTTCATAACCCAACAGCGCAACTGGGCCACTACGGCGCGGATGGCCGGTTCCACATTCAAGGCATACGCTTTCGTCGCAGGGGAGCGGCACGGTTTTTCGCTGAAATCGCGGCTTTTAGGCAGCTCTTTCACGCCGGCGGGCGACACTTCCGTAGTCCACAACTTCGGTAACCACAACTACGGCGACGTTGACCTCAGGTATGCGGTGCAGGAGTCGATAAACACCGCTTTCGTAGATTTGGTGATACGCACCCCGGATGGCCCGGCAGAGGTGGTACGCGCCGCAAACGATGCGGGGGTGCCCAGCGGTGTCGGCTGGGATTTGCACAACCGTATCCCGCTCGGTTCCGCTGAGGTTTCGCCGCTTGATCAGGCAAACG
>JAITED010000202.1 GCA_031282235.1 Propionibacteriaceae bacterium
CTACAGGTCGGCGCCCCCGCCAACATCGTCCTTATCGACCCGACGCGCCGCATCACAGTCAACCGCGACCACACCGCCTCTTTAAGTCGCAACAATCCGTATCACGGTCTGGAACTGCCTGACCCGGTGGCGTATACCATCTGGACAGGGCGGGTTACGTATCGCCGCTAGCTCTTAGGCATCCCGGCATGAAACTACCCGACCAGATGAAGGGGTGTACGTACTCGGAGCCACCCCAGCCCCAGCAAACACCCCGAGTGTTACCGGTGTCCTTGATACACCACAGTTCGTATCTCCGCTGCACTCAACGCTAATTACGCGCTAAACATCCCCCCTTTTAAGGCGCGGTTCTATCGCTATCATGTGCCAAAACTTTACTGAAAATGGTAAAGTATTGGCATGAGTATTCGGGATGTGCTATGGGATGTAGCAGTGGAGCAGTACGGGTATGTGAGTGTTTCTAATGCCCGCGAGTTTGCTATCGCGGCGGTGGAGTTGGGCAAATTGGCTGCACGCGGGATGTTGGAGCGAGTGTCTTATGGGTTATATCGGTTCCCGCAGTGGCCGGTTTCCGCTAACGATCATTTTATGGAAGCAGTGTTATGGACCCGTGACCCACGAGCTGCGTTATCCCATGAAACAGCGTTAGCAGTGTATGGATTGTCTAACGTAAACCCTGATAAGACACACGTCACAATCCCTAAACAAAGAAAAATACGCCGCCACGACCCACTGCCTGCGGTTACGGTGCATTATCAAGATCTAGCCGATACACAACTCAGCTGGTGGGAACAGATACCCACCGTAAATGTGGCAACAGCAATTGAACAATGCATCGAAACGCATGTCCGCCCCGATTTAATACTGCAAGCTATTGATACCGCCCGCCGCGAAGGACGCATTGACATCGCAACTGCCGAACGCCAACGCCATGAACTACGAGGAAAACGATAATGAACATTCTTAATCTACCCGCGAAGAAGCGTCCAATTCCTAGTGCGCGGGCATTAGATAAGTGGATTAGTGATGCGCAAAAACAGACCGGTGTAGCTGCGCAGCGCCTTGGCTGGATACTAGCTTCAACAGTTGTAGTGGCCGCGTTACAACGGGCTGCAACGGTTGAACAGATGCCAATGTTTTTAGTTAAAGGTGGCGTTTATATTGAACTCCAGCTCGGTTTAAAAGCACGAACCGTATTGGCTAAAAACAAAATACGGCTGGCGGGCGGTGGAGCATCCCCAAATGGAGCATCCCCCAACCGCCCGCCAGCCGGACAGAAGTTAAAACCTAACTGCTACTTCAGCGCAGTGGCGAAGAACTGCGCCGTCGAGTTGGCGACCGTATTCAAGACATCAACCTTGTCGGAGTAGAAACCGTAGCTGTGTCCGTCACCGGTGGCTTTGACGACCGTAGCCCCAAAAGCATCCGCCACGGCCTGCGATACGGATGGGCTCACCGCTTCGTCGTCATCGGCGTAAATCACCAGCGCGCTGCGCCCCTTGAACGCCGCCGCAGCCGCAGCGGTGGGGTCGGGGTCAGCTTCCAAATCGGCGAACCACTCCTTGCTGAGTTCCTGACTCTGACCGTAGATAGTGGTGTAAGTGACGTAGCCGTTGGCGTTGGCTTCGGCTTTCATCGTATCCCAGGCTTCTGCGCCACCGAACAGGGCTTTCATGTTCTCAGTGGAGGCAGCCGGAGCTAGGAACGTAGCGGCGGCGAACGTGCTTGTGGTGCTCGGGTTGGCAATCAGTTCCAGCGCGATGCGCCCACCCATGGAGTAACCAAAGATGCCCGCGTGGTTGATGTCAACCGGGTAGGCGGATTGCAGATACGTAACCGCTGCCATCACGTCCGCTTCCATGTTGGTCAGCGTATTGTGCTGGAAGGTCTCGGTGGACTCGCCGCAACCGGGGAAGTCCATACGTATGCTGGCGATTCCCTGCTCTGCCAGTGCGTTGGCGATAGCGGCAAACCCGATGTTTTCTTCCCGGGAGCCGCCGTGGCCGTGCGCCATCACCACAAACGGGAACGGGCCCTCGCCATTCGGAATTACCACGGTAGCCGGAACCTCCACGTCACGCGACGGATAGGTCACCGTTTGCACAATGGGGGCTGGAGGCGTACTGGTGGTAGTGGTCGTGGCTGGGGGCACGGCTGTGGTCGTAGTTGTGGTTGACGGGGGAGGTGTCGGGTCGTCTGAGCTACAGGCTGCGAAGCTCAACAGCATGGTGGCAGCGCCCAGAGCGCTGAATAGTTTTCTCACTTCTCCTCCTTGAGAGGTATCGGAACATGACAGTTTTTCGTGGACGCGATGCACGCATCACTCAAGGCATACTACGCAAGCATCGCCACTCCAAGCCGCACCGTCTCATGCGTCGCACGCTAACTGTGGAGTTTCTTAACTACCCCGGTGTCAGGTATGTAGTTTCTTAAGGTTTTCGGGCAGCAGTTGGACGCCCGCTGCGCTAGCGGCAGTTCGCAAATCCGTATCTAAGGTGGCCAAAGCTGCGCCCAGCGCTACTGCTTGGTCTAGGTATAAAGCATCATACGAAGTGAGCCCGTATTTCATCCCCAACTCTGCCAACCGACCAATATCTGAGGTGTAGGGGGAATCTATTACGTTGAGTCGCCGGATTCTTGTTAAAGCCTGGGTGACATCTTTAGCCGTTATTCGCCCCCGTTTATGCGCTTGTAACAGCACATTTGTCACCTCCGCGTACCACAGCGGCGGGACAAAAGCCCCCAGCTCAGCGATACGAACAGCAAGCGCATCCACCGCGGGCGTACTCTCATC
>JAITED010000169.1 GCA_031282235.1 Propionibacteriaceae bacterium
TCGGCCACCAACTGCTTAGCTTTCTCAACGTTTTGGGTGTACTGCTCCACATCGGTGGTAGCCCAAGAGTTGCTGGGCGGCAAAATGGTGTACGCCAGTTCGTAGTTCGCCGGATCCAGCCACGCGGCTTTAGCGATAGCTGCCCTATCGAGTGCGAAGAACAGCGCTTGCCGTAGCTTCTCATTCGGCACCTTCGGCACCACAACGCCAACGTAAGCAACCCGACCTTCCGGATACGGATATGCGGTCACTGGGGAACTCGCCAAATCGGGGATTTGCGCCGGGACAACGTATGACGCATCAACTTCGCCGGTTTGCAGCGCCGCTTTCACGGTGTCAGCGTTAGATACGATACGCAGCACCAAGTTGGGGATAGCGGGCTTCGTGCCGTGGTAGTTCTCGTTCACCACAAACTTGAGATATTCGCCACGCTTGTACTCCTCCAGCTTGTAACCGTTGGAGCCGGTGTAGTCGGGCAGTTCGCTGCCGGAGAAGTCGGTGCCAGCCGGGAACACATGCTCCGGGATGATGAACGTCTCAGTGGCGATGCCGGATACGGCAGCGGCAGAATACGATGGCAGCTCGAAACGTACCGTCAAATCGTCCACTTTGGTGAACTTGATGGGTTCGCCGTTAATCCAGAGCGCATCTGCGGCGCCGTTCTCTTTCACCGCTTTGGTGGTGTACGTAAACACCACGTCGTCGGCGTTAAGCGCTTCGCCGTCGCTCCACTTGATGCCGTCCTTTAGCTTCACGTCAATGGTGAGGCCATCTGCGGAGGGCGTGATGGACTCGGCTAGCACCAACTCAGTCTTGCCGGTGCTGGCATCCACGCGCGCCAGCGGTTCGTATACGATGTTGGCGAACGTCAAGCCCCAACGGTCGCCGGTGTTGACGGCGTTGGTGCTAGAGGGGTCGCCGCTGATGGCGTATGTAAAAGTGCCAGTCGCGGTGGAGGTGGTCGTGGTTTGGGACGGCGTATTACCGCCGTCGTTATCGTCGGCTGCGCAGCCGACCAGCAGCAGGCTTAGGGCGAGAGCACCGGCGACCTTTTGCGTGAGGGATTTCATGGTTTACCTTTCGTTGGTTTCAACTATTTTCAATTGGATTAATTTCAATTGGGTTTGGGCTTGATACCGGACAAAAGGCCACGAACGCGCGCACCACTGCCTCGGCTCAGCTTTTTTAGGCTTCAGTGGGCTTACATATCACTTGATGGCCGCGCAATTTTACGACCGGATGTGTTTTAGCCCCTGAGACAGATACAGCGACAACACCGCGATGCGGTAAAGGGTACGTCGCTGCTGCGCATGTGCAGTATCGTAGCCCACTTTAACCCACGCGCAAAACGCATCACCGAAACTTAAGACTGCCCGCCCTACTGGGTGGGGTGGGCGGCGGGCACCACCGCAAAGTTTACGGAAGTGTCCCCCTCCACCGTGTTGCTGATGGTGCAGGAGTTACGCAGTCGCGCTTCCACCGCCGTTTTTAGCGCCTCGAACTCGGCAGCGCTCAAGTCCGCGACATCTACCAGCATCCGCTCCGCGAACGTCTCGAAGCGATCTTCGGTGGCATGAGTGGTGGCATCAATGGCGATAGTTTGCGCAAAATCTGCCCCCAATTGGGCTTCCACTACGCCATTTGTTGACATGCCCGCGCAAGCCGCTAAGGCAATCTTCAACAAATCCCCCGGGCTGAAAGAGTTCTCTAACCCGGCATCGGCGGGCCCAAGCAACACAGTGGAGCCCCGCTTGTTGTGCCCCAAATACGTATAAGTGCCGATACGCTCCACGTACCATCCCGCCCCCTCCGGCGGCGCGATACGCTTGCTCACTTCGATGTATTCTTTAGCCATTTGTTATGCCTTTCTTGTTTCCTCTTGTTACCTCTTATTTATAATAAGTTTTGACCTGCTCGACTTTACGCCCCCCGAAAGTGCAGCAGCAGCCCGAGTCTCAACTCGTCCGCTCGCGTACCCAATGTCCAGGGGACACTTCCACGAGATCATCGTTCTCAGAAGTCACCTCGTCGTATTCGAGCCGAATCCTGGTACGCTCCACACTGGGCTCTGGCACTGGTTCCGCTGAGAGCAACGCCCGCGTGTACGGATGCCTCGGATCGCCGTAGAGCTCATCCGCTGGGGCCACTTCAACCAACTGCCCCAAATGCATCACCCCGATACGGTCGCTGACGTGACGTACCATCGCCAAGTTGTGGGCGATGAACAGGTAGGTGAGAGCGTGCTCCATTTTGAGATCAACCAGCAGATTCACCACTTGTGCCTGCACGCTCACGTCCAATGCAGAGATAGGTTCATCACACACCACAAAGCGTGGTTCCATAATCAACGCCCTAGCGATACCGATACGCTGCCGCTGTCCACCGGAGAACTCGTGGGGATAGCGCGTCCCCAACTCTGGGGCAAGCCCAACGGAGCGCAATGCCGCAGCCACCCGTTCGTCACGTTCAGAGCGCGTTCGCGTCAACTGGTTGATGTCTAGGCCCTCAGCCACGATGTCGCGTACTTTCATACGGGCGTCAAGTGAGGCGTATGGGTCTTGAAAAACTAGCTGTACTTCGCGGTGGAAACCGCGCGCGGTGCGCCTATTGCGGACTAATTGGTTGACGTCTTCACCGCGATACCGCACCATTCCCGCGCTGGGTTGGAGCAACCCGGCCACGATACGTCCGACGGTGGTTTTGCCAGAGCCACTTTCGCCAACCAGCCCGAAGGTCTCACCGGTTGCGATATGAAACGACACATCGCGTACCGCTCGTACTTCATCGCGTTTACCAGCGTTGAAAACCTGTTCCAACCCAATAACCTCAAGGATTGGGGAGATGAGGGCTGCGGTGTGCGGTGTTATGTCGCTCATGATACGTCCACCTTTGTGCCTAGTGGGGTGAACTCGGCATATTTACGCCAACGTTTGGCGATCTCGGGCGGAGGGTTCACCGTTGGGGCATCTGGAGCCAACAGCCAAGTCGCGGCGTAATGTGTCGCGGAGACCGGGAACAGCGGCGGTTCTTGCTCCCAATCGATGCGCTGCGCGTATGGGTTCCGGGGGGCGAAAGCGTCGCCGTGTATCTGGGCGTACGGCCCAGGAGGTGCCCCCGGAATAGCGTACAGTTGCGCTGCTGTCTGTCCGCTCCCTGGCAAAGAACCTAGTAAACCCCAGGTGTATGGGTGTTGGGGGTGATAGAACACCTCATCTGTAGTGCCGATCTCCACGATACGCCCTGCGTACATCACCGCCACTCGATCTGCGATCCCCGCCACCACGCCTAGATCGTGGGTAATGAACACCATCGCCATGGCGTTCTCACGCCGCAACTCGCCCAGCAGCGACAAAATCTGGGCTTGGACACGTACATCTAAAGCCGTGGTCGGTTCGTCCGCCAACAGCACTCTAGGACGACAGGCGATAGCGATAGCGATGGCGATACGCTGCCGTTGCCCGCCGGAGAACATATGTGGATACTGCTTCCTGCGCCGCTCGGGGTTTTCTATGCCGACGCGCGTCAACAACTCGACAACGCTAGCGGACACGTCGCGTCTCGTGGCCACTTTGTGCAGCAGCAGCGGCTCAGCGATCTGGTTCCCAACACTCATCGTGGGATCAAGACAAGTCATCGGGTCTTGGAACACCATGGTGATGTCGTTGCCTCTGATACGCCTAAGGCGCTGCTCGGAAAGACCCACCAACTGCTCAGTTCCGAGCAGAATACTGCCATCCACCGTGGCGTTGCCGGGCAGCAGCCCCAATGCGGCCCGCGCGCTCACTGATTTTCCAGAACCAGACTCTCCCACCACCGCCAGCACTTCTCCAGCTGCCAGATCGAATGAGATCCCGCGTACCGCGTGTACCACACCAGCCTGGGTGGTGAAATCCACTCGCAGATCCGCCACGCTCAACACCGTCTCCGCTTCGCTCTGCCCACTCATATCCGGCCCACCCCCTTTGGGTCGAAGGCGTCGCGGAGACCATCAGCTAACAGGTTGAAGGCGACCATTAGCACTGAGAGCGCCACCATCGGAGCGAGCATCTGAAATGGTAGAAAAGTGAACGTTTGGAACCCCTCATTGAGTAACGTCCCCAACGATGCCATCGGCGGGCGCAACCCAAGCCCGATGAAACTCAAAAACGCTTCAAAAAAGATCGCAGAAGGGATAGAAAACATGGTTTGTACCACTATGACACCCATAGAGTTCGGCAGCACATGGCGTAATGCCAACCAGGTACGACTAGCACCCAACGCCTGTGCGGCCACAATGAATTCTTGGTCCCGGAAACGTAACGCTTGTGCGCGCACCAAACGGGCCATCGGAATCCAACCGGTAATCACCATCGCCACCGCAATAGTGAACAAGCCCGGGCTGAGCACCGTGAGCAGCAGTACCAACACCACTAAGGTCGGTATCCCGGCCAACACTTCAATGAAACGTTGTAAAACGGTGTCAACTCGCTGCTTATTCAAGCCCGACACCAATCCATAAATTATCCCTACGCTTAGATCCAACACTGTTGCCAGCCCGGCGATGCTGAGTGAAACCCGGATGCCCACCAGCAGCCGTGACAACAGGTCGCGTCCCAACCCATCGGTTCCCAACCAGTAATTCACGTCTGCGGGCACTCCCGCTGCGGCGTATCTATCCTGCGTCACCCCGGCTATAGTGCTCACGCCATCGAATCCGAGCCAGCCCAAGCCGGGGATACGCGGCGGCAGGTTGATGTGCGTGATGGTCTGAGCGTTCGGGTTGTGCGGGGTGAACCAGAGGGACAAAAGCGACACTGCGATGAAAAATATGATGACGCCCAACGACATCATGGCGGCGCGTTTTCGTTTCAGACGGGCCCACGAATCAGCCCAATATCCACTCGGTTTTCCCAGATCGGTTAGTGCCGTCGCACTCATCGGCGTCCACCTCCGCTGAGTCGAATCCGGGGGTCAATGATGCTGTAGAGCACATCGACGGCGAAGGTGACCAGTAAAAACAGCCCAGAGTAAAGAATCGTCACCGCCATGATGGTCGGGTAATCGTTGTTAAGCACCGATTTTACAAACTGTTCTCCGATGCCCGGCACCGCGAAAATGTTTTCCACCACCAGCGAGCCGGTCAATAGGTTCACAGTCATCGGCCCTAACAAGGTGATGAGGGGGATAACCGAGTTACGCACCCCGTGGCGCCAAGCGATCTGTTGCGTGCTGAGACCGTTCGCCCGCGCTAACTCGGCATAGTCTGATTCCAAAACTTCTACCATCTCCGTACGCACAAATCGGGCAGAATCCGCAAGCGGAGCCATCGCCAAAGCTAAAGTGGGCAAAATGGTGGACGAGAAATCTCGCCATCCGGCGATGGGTAGCAACCGTAGATTCACGGCCACCACGAGTTGCAGCAGCGCGGCCAATATGAAACTTGGCACTGAGCGTCCCAATACGGCGACAATGGTGGCCCCACTGTCTACCGGCGTATGCCGTTTGACCGCTGCTATGACTCCCACGACGATGCCCGCTGACGTGCCCACTAGCAAAGCCTGCACGCCTAGTTGCACCGAAGCACCTACCCGTCCAGCTAACAACGTAGTCACAGGCTGGTTTTTGAACTGAAATGAAGTGCCGAGGTCCCCAGTGAGCAGGTTAGCGAAATACAACAGATACTGTTCCAGGATGGGGCGGTTGAGGCCGTACCTAGTATTGAGTATCTCCAACTGTTCTGGGGTGAGTTTTTGTAGATTGACGTAGGGAGAACCGGGCAGTAAGTGCATCAAGAAGAAGGTGGCGGTGATAATCACCCACATGGTGACCACCATGAATACCACTCTTCTAAGCGCGTACTTTGCCAAACCCATTTAATCTCCCGTTTTTCATTCTTCTCTCGTACGCCACCGTAGCCAACCAGTAAAGCCATTGGCTACGGTGGCGAGAGAGGTCATCTGCCGGAACTCGTTTTATCAGGCTATCGACTAGCGTTCAATGTAGGCAGTTTTGTACTCAGTATTAGAGCCAGCCGAATGGAAAACCACGCCCTTGAACTCCGGGTTGCGCAACAGTGTCGAACTCTGGAAGTAGACAGGTGTGTATCCCTGATCCGCGAGCAGGATCGCATGAGCTTGCAGTAGATCATCAAAGCGGGCAGCGGAATCTGCGGCATCCGCACCTTGAGCTGCTGCAAACGCGGCATCGAACTCAGGGCTGGAGTAGTGCCCCCAGTTGCTGCCAGAGTTGGATCGTGCCAAGTCGAGCAGGCTGGAAGCATCGGCATAATCTGCCCCCCAGGTGACGAGATAGATACCAAAGCTGCCTGACTTGGTATTTTCCAAGAAGTTTGCAACCGGGCTAGCGGTGATCGTCACCGTGGTGCCTACTAAGTTTTCTTGAATCACGTTTTGCAGGTATTGGGTGACGGTGCGCATACGATCGGAATCGAATGTCTGTAGATCGATCTCCAGTTTATCGATGCCGAGTTCTTGCTTCGCTTCCGCCCAGAGTGTTTTAGCTTTGTCAACATCCGTTTCCAACGGGTTTCCGGCTGCGGTGGCAAAATCGCCTCTGGTTTGATCGGAAGACAAACCGGCGGGCACTAAACCTGTCGCCAAAGCGGAGCCGTCGTTCAACACGTTGTTTACCAACGCCGCCCGGTCGATAACCAGCGAAATAGCCTGTCGTACTTTCACGTTGGCAAACGCGGGGATGTTGAAGTTGTAACCCAAAAATGCTGCTGTCGCGGTGGTGTAGGCCGTAAAGCCCGGATCGTTGCGCAGTGCCTGCACTTGTGCGCCGCTGATTGCCACCTGATCCACTTCGCCACTGGTGTATAGGTTCACCGCCGTACTGGTCTCTTTGATGACTCGTACTTCGATGGAGTCAAGTTTTACGGATGCCGCATCCCAATACGTCGGGTTTTTGACATATTTCCAGTCTGTGCCCACACCAGGGCCAGCATAATCGGCAAGGACGAACGGCCCGTTGTAGATGGCGTGTTCCGAATCCGAACCGAACTTGTCGCCCTGACTGGTGACGTAAGCCTCATTCAGCGGGAAGAAAGACACCGAAGCCAGCAGGGAAGCGAAGAACGTAGTGGGAGCGGCCAATTTGATTTCTAATGTGTAATCATCAAGAGCTTTGATCCCCAACTCGTCTACCGGCTTGTTGCCTGCGATGATGTCGGAGGCATTGAGCACGAACCCGTAATAGACTTCGTTCTCCGCAGCACTGTCCAACCCAACAGCCCGTTTCCAAGCCCACTCGTAATCAGCGGCCTTCACTGGGGTGCCATCGGACCATTTCGCTGCTTGATTCAAGGAGATGGTGTACGTCAAACCATCAGCGCTCACTTCCGGCAAGGCAGCGGCTCCGGCGGGAACGGGCGAGTTGTTGGCGTCTAAACGATACAGCCCCTCATAAACCTGGTTGATCGCGCTGCTGGAGTTGGAGTCGATGGCCGCAGTTGGATCTATGGTGTTCAGTTCTTGGCTAAGTGCGATAACTACAGTTGCCGGAGGCGCATCACTGGAGACAGTGCCGCCGGGATCGCTTGTGGTGCAGCCCGCGAACAATAATCCGGGTAGCGACAGGATAGTGGCGATTTGTACGATTCGCCTGGTTTTCATGGGATTCCTCGCTTAGATTGTTTTAGTTTGATGACCGACACTCAGCCGGGCATCTTTAATAGTTGTGAAATTGGTTATGAAACAGCACGCCAAAAGACGCGGCTTTTTTGATTATTTCGCGGTATTTCTTGGATTAAAGCTGCTCGCACTGAGCACAGGCAGCAAAATGGTTTAACCGCGACAACAACACGCACAACAACAGCGACCGACCCCGGCCGCGTCAGCAGTGCGTACAAACATGCTGGTTATGCTAGCACCCGTTTTGGGGAAAACCGCAATGCGCCATACGCCACTATGCGAGCAATTTAACATGAGACACCCAGCCGTCGCATACTCCCAGCCACCGGTATCAAACCCGCGCCCAGCAATGTGAACAAAACAAAAGGGTCACACACGCCCCCAATATGTGTGCAATTTGATATGGGCACCTAGCGCGTCTTGCGTTATTCACCCTTGTCGAATCGGCGCACGTTCCCCGGCAGTGACCGCGAACGGCAACCGGTTGGCGGCCAGCGGTAGCGGGCACATGAAATGCGGCGAGAACGCACACGGCGGCAGCATGGCGTAGTTGAAATCTACGATTGTTTTTCCGGTGCCGCCTTCTGGCCAGCGTATCGGCAGAAACCTGAGCGGTGCCCCCGCTTCCAACGCCATCTTGTCTAGGAACGCGATGGCTGTGGGCTCCCCCGGAGGGGCATCAATCTGCATGGTCACGGGGGTGCCCGCATGGTCGAAAGTGAACACTGCGGTGACGGTGCCGGGCACCCGAAGCCCGTTCACTAGGTCAATCTCTACAGCTTCCGGGTCGATGAGCTGGAACTGTGCTTCCACTGCCCAAGCTGGGTCGTATTTGTAAGCGTCGATACCTCGCATAGATGTTCTCCCCGGCGAGGTGGGGTCGAAGATACGTAACCCGTAGCTGCCGTAGCGTTCGATGGCGAGCAGCTGGTTGCCCCGCCAGATGACGCTGGCTTCGGGGGCGAACACTAAGCTATCGTCCACCCATGCTGCTCCGGCGGTCAGTTCCGTAACGTCATCCGGTTCAATGCCGAGCGCCACCACTTGCCCATCTGCTGCGTACCAAGTGCCCGCGACGTGCTGCAACGCTGCGGCATCTTCGCTCAACCACTGGGTAGCAATCAGCGCCGCCGGGCTGAACGGCGCGCACATAGCGGCATCGCGGCGGGCGCGAAACTCCACAAATTGGGTTGGTTGGGAATCGTTCATCAGTAGCCTCCTAGGCCAAACTCGGCTATCAATACTTCGGCGATGCGCTCCGGCGCAATCACTTCAGCTAACGGAATGTGAATAAAAATGCCGGGCACTGCCTGTCGTAACAGAGCATAATACGTAGTGTTGCAGATATAGCCCCCGGCATCGTCTGAGTTTACGACCGGCACTCCCGCGCGCTCAAACGCTGCGAATGTACGCCGTATCAAAGCAGCATCGGTGGTGAGAATCTCTGGGGCTCCGGGTTCAACCTCGCGCCCACTAGCCAAATCACCCGCATTATCCGGAATGCTAGCGCGCTGCACATTGCGCCCACTCGATTCGACGCGCACCGCGTCCCCTGAATCCCACAGCCCTAAGGAAATCACTAACTCTGCCTCGGGATGCTCCGCCACAAATGCGCTGAGCGTGGCGGGCGCGCCGACGTATGTCACCGGCAAAATACGGTGTACAAACCCGGGCTGCGCCCCCAGCAGTTCGGCCACCGTAGCCGACGGGTTACTGGGCAGCCCCTTAAATGGCTCAAACCCCGTGACAAGAACAGTCATGGCCAGAATGCTATACCCATTCCCCCCATTTTGCGCACCCCACCACACCAACTGCTAAACCCGCCGAGAAAACCAATGCCCTCCAGATTTCCACCCGCCGACACGCCCCAGCTATAATCACCTAGTTGCGTAAACCGCTAGGTGCCCGCAACGATGGTGCCCGTAGCTCAGCGGTAGAGCCCCTGGTTGTGGTCCAGGTGGTCGCGAGTTCAAATCTCGTCGGGCACCCCACTCTTTTTGAGTCGGTGTTTTCTGCTTCAGAACCTGTGGCGCTTCTCGCACCACCGCCCAAACAATAACTCTCAGGGGAAACGGTTTGAGGAAACGGGGCCTCCGGCGTGGAACTGCTGGTGCTCTCCGGTCAGTAAACCGTAGTTGGCATCGGATTGCTGTAGGGCATCAAGCAGGAACTGGATATCTGCCAACTCTGACCGCGTTGCGTCGTCTAAGTTGATTTTCGCCGCTAGGTCAGCGGCGATATCCCCGGCGGGACGAGAGTCGGGCGGTATATCTTCGACTTCGTTTGCGCCGTCGGCTACGCCATCAGCACCAGGCTTTAATCTCAACTGTTCATCCCAGGGAGACCATACAAACTGAGCTTCATATCCGGCTACATCTGGGGCGAACTCATAGTCATGAATCCAATCCAACACATGCCCGTATAGCACCACATCGGGCGCATCACACCACGTGGCCAACGCTTCTGGGGCGCTGCCTGGCCAGCGATAGGCCACCACTAGCGTGCCCGCTGTTGGGGCGGAATCCGTAATTGACTTGGGCGCGGGAAGCCCTAGGTGGGAGGTAAGGGTTTTAGCTAAAATCTCGGAGTCACGCTCCGGTGTATACGCCACGGCCTTAATCTCTTTACCTTGGCTAGTCAGCAGTGCCACCAAAACGGCCAAAATACTCCCGTAGGTTTCCGAGCTTTCCCATAGCGCCCCGTAGCGACCGTTCATAACTTCAGCGCCATCGGTCGAAACGTGAAGCACCACCATCCCATGTAAAACCAACTCCCAATCCCGCAAATCATTCTCGATGGGGTGCCCCACTTCGGCTAACGTCTCATAGCGACCGTAGCGATGGTAAGCCGCTGCGACGAGCGGTGCGCTCTGCTCGTCTGATTCAAGCCGGGGAAGAATAGCGGCAACAGCCTCAAAATCCCCAGTCATCGCCGCATAATGTGCGTACAAGGCGCTGAACAGGCTGGAACCTTCCAAAACTTCTGGATGAGATGCCAACAAGTCGGCGGCTTCCCGGAAACACCAGGAGCGCGCCAGCGCCGTACACAACTCCCACAAGATGTCAAGACTGGGGTGAAGAACCAGCGCCTGCGCTAACGGCGCGACCGCAAACTGGTCTAAACCAATCTCAATCAACTCATACCCAGCTTCATACAGCGCCCGCGGATTGTCGACGTTGGCAACCGCACTGGATACGGCTTGCTGCGCCGCATCAAAATCGAAGAAACTCAACGCTTGAGCCACCTGTTCTAGCCGCTCAAGCAACAGTTGGGGAGCCAACGGCTCAGCCGAAAGTGGCACCGCGTACCGCACCTGCGAAACCAATCGCG
>JAITED010000191.1 GCA_031282235.1 Propionibacteriaceae bacterium
GGTGTAGTGCGCGGAGGAAGTGGTGGGTGTGCTGCCGTCGGTGGTGTAGTAGATGTCGCCAACTCCCGCAAACTCTACGGTTACGGACTCCACATCGTTATAAACGCCTGGTTGGGTGCCGTTCACTCGGGGCGCTAACGGCGGGTTGATGAGACCGGTGCCGTTGGGTGACAGCGGAGTGGGGGTGGCGAAATAATAGTAACCGTCCGCGTCTGAGCGCCCCATCGTCCAGTTCAGTGGAATTTCGCTCAAAAACACGCCATCTAAAAGTTCGTTGCCGCGAAACAGGTAGAGCGATTCGTTTTCACCCAGCTTGAACGGCAGGTGTTGATAGTTGGCGTTGGAGAGCGCAGCATCACCGGAGGCCATCACTACGTAAAACTCCCCCGGTTTCAGTATCACGTCCGGCAGCGCATGTTTCCGGTTACCGTTGGTGGAGAGGGCGTAGTCAGCTAGGTTTACCGGGGTGTCGCCGTTGTTGCGCAGTTCAATCCAGTCATAGAACTCACCCCCGTTCTGCCCCAACTGGGTGTGGTTGCGGTTCGCCATCTCTGAAAGCATCAGCCCCGCCGGGTTGGGGCGCATCGCGCTCAAGAACGCGGCGACGCCCGCTTCATCATCGGGATATCCGGGGCTGATGACCGGCGATAGGTAGCTCTCCATATCACCGCGGAACCAAGCAGTGCCGTTCGGTACATCGTGGTAATCGACCAAATCACTCACTTTGCCGCCGCAGCTCAACACCACTACCCCGGTTTCGCTTGCCAACCGGAACCCGGCTGCGGGCGCGTCAGTTGGAGCGTCATGGGTGTAGGCAACGAAGCGCTCATTCGGCGGCAGTGTGGTTTCAGGCAGTTGCCACCTAAACGGCCTAGCGCTGGTATCGGAGAGGTAGCAGTTGCCCAGTTCCAGCGACTCGCTGCCGGTGTTCACCAGTTCGACGTACTCCGGCAACCCGCCCTGAAACACCCAGTTGGCGGCGTTGCGTGGCAACACTTCGTTGATTACTAAAGCGTCGCTCAGCGCGGTGATGGAGGTCAGATAGTCTTGAAAGCCCGCCTCCGTATTCGGATAACCGGGCGTGATGAGTTTGCTCACCCCCCAAGCTCCGTTAGCACCACGCGCCATCACTTCCGCGGGCTCTACCGGAACTGTAGTCACCGTATCCAATACGCGCCCATTCGGGGTGGTCAGCGTCACTTCTTCGCCGCCCCCGGAACTGAGCCGAAAACTGACGTTCAGCCCCTCGGCGCGCGTCCCGGTGAGATACAACATCAGATACTCCCCCGGCGCGATAGTGGCGTGCGGAAACACCCACCGCACTTCCTCACTACCCCGGTCGCTCAACCCGTAGTTATAAAGGTCAATAGGCGTAGTCGTACCGTTAAACAGCTCAATGAACTCCGCCGGAGTGCCCGAGGGATGCAGCAGTGCCCCATTAGTTGCCGGTGAAATCTCGTTAATCACCAGCGCGTCACTCACCACCGGCGCCGCCTGCTCACCGGCCACCTCGTCGCGTATCCAAAACGTCAACCAACCCAGCAACCCGATGACCAACACCAAGGCAAGCCAAACCGGAAAGTCTCGCTTAACGCTAGACCACTCAAGCCTCATCTTGCCGGTTCCCCCTCGCTTCCGGTACGCACGGATGACGCGGGAAGTCTACCATTACAACCTAGGCTTTGATACGACCGCAACCCAGCCTCCGGTCGCGCCTAGTCGAGACGAACCCGCAACCGAAAGTAAACGCGACACCGCCAGAGAATATAGCAACGGCGACCAGCCCTCGGCTTGCAATCGCTACTCCTCCACTTTCAACTCGCAGCGGCAGCGTTGCCAGCTCCCGTTTCGGTTTGGCCGTATAGCTCCACGAAGCGGTCAAAGTCGCTTTGGAAAAGCCGGTCTTGAATTACACGGTACTTCTCAAACTCGCTTTCAGCGTGTGCCTTTGCGATTTCCGCAGTCACCCTGCCAGCGCTATCCAAAATCTCGCGGTCATCAGCTGAAAGGAATACGTCCAATCGCTTCGCCCAATCTTCCATCGTCATCGGGATTTTCCGCTTAGCGCGACTCTCTGCCAAATCAAGGTAAGCGTTTACGATACGTCCTAAATCGTCAATCTCCGCTTCCGTCAGATAATTCTTTGCAACGCTGACATCGCTCTTGACGATCTTCCCTTTCGGGCTATTCGCCCAACTCGTCAGCCCCATATGCTCCCTGTCGGCGTCGGCGCGTTCCACGATAAGCTCTGCCGCAGTGTGAGCGTGAACAGCGTAGTGCATCTTATTCTGCACTTTCGCAAAAAACTCTCTGGTAATCGGAGAGCGGCTGTCGTAGTCCATAGCCGTGGCATAGATGTCGGTTATCTTCTGATAGAACCGGCGCTCGGAGAGCCGAATTTCACGGATTTCTGCAAGCAGACGCTCGAAATAGTCATCATCAAGGAACGCACCATTTTCCATACGCTTCCTGTCCAGCACATAACCGCGCAGGGTGTAATCCCGCAATACGCCTATCGCCCACTGCCGGAAAGCTGTGGCTCGCTTGGAGTTCACGCGGTAGCCCACAGCGATAATCGCGTCCAGATTGTAATGTGTGATGCCCCGCTCAACCGTCCGCGTACCCTCAACTTGAACTACCGAGAAATCCTCGGCAGTTGCACCTTCTGAAAGCTCACCGTCTTGAAATATGTTTTTCAGATGTAAACCGATATTGTCACTCGATGTTCCAAACAGCACGCCCATATTTTTCTGTGACAGCCAAATAGTGCCGTCTTGAACTCGCACTTCCACGCCATCACCACCTGCTTGGTAAGCGAAAATAAGAAACTCCGCTGTGTCGTTGCGGAGCCGCAGCTCATTTGGCGTTTTTTCCCTAGCCACTTAAGTCACCTCCCAACTGAAATCCCGATTCATTGTAGGCCAAGTTCAGTAAAGTACGGTGGCCATCTCTCCCACCTGCTTGAAGCCTAGAGTGGCGTATAGGTGAATGGCGCGGACGTTGTAGTCGTTGACGTACAGGCTGATGTGGGGCCAAGTTTCTTGCATGTAGCGCAGCGCCTGTGACAGCAGCGCGGCTGAGAGTCCGAGTCCGCGATAGCGGCGGTCTAGCCACACCCCCTGCACCTGAGCGACACCGGGGATAGCGGCACCGACATCTGCCTTAAACCAGTAGTCGTGGCCGGTTTTAGCACCGAATGCGCGGCGGGAACGCAGCAGCGAATGGACGTATTGACGGTATGAGTCGGTGGCATCGTAGGGGGAACTGCCCACTTCCTCCAGATACATCTTCACCGCAGCCTGATAGTAGGGTTCCAAATCTGCTAGCGGCACCGGTGTCACCCGCGCATCGGGAGCCACTTTGGGGGGTTGAGCCAAAAGCAACACTGGCTGATGTGGCCGGAGACTACGTGTTATCGCCCAACTTTCGCCCCAGCGCACACTCAGATGCCGGTGCAGTGCTAACACCGCAGGCGCTGGCCCCAGAATCGCTTTGACTGCCTCACGTTCCCCCATGAGGTCTGCGAACGCCGTCAATGCTTCCGGGTCGGTGCCCACCGGCATGATGTTGTTGCCTTGATACATGGCAGCCACTAACGCGCCGTCGCGGAAGAACCCCCACAGTCTGGCGTTGGGGCCCAATGCGTCGAGCCGCCCGTTGCATATCCGGGAACTGAGGAAGATGGTTTCTTCTTCCCGCTCGGCCAGCAACCCTAGGAGCGCCAGCCTGTCCGCTTCGTCCAGCGTCCGTAGCTGCGTGCCGCTGACCCGCCGCATCCCCGGAAACTTCACTGTTCGCCTCCGGCGGGGATTAGCCCGGTTACGCCAATTCTTGCTGTAGCGCTTGCTCCTGCTGTTTCTTCAGATTCGGATACGGGCGACTCGGCGGCGATTTGCTCCGCTAACGCTAACAGGGTGGGCACAATCTCAGACTCGGGCACAGTGCGTATCACTTCGCCTTTTACAAAAATCTGCCCTTTACCGTTACCCGCAGCCACCCCTAAATCGGCTTCGCGCGCCTCACCAGGGCCGTTGACGATACACCCCATCACGGCGATACGCAGCGGCTTAGTGAAATCTTTTAAGCCCGCGGTCACGTCGTCCAACAGGTTAAACACATCCACTTGACAACGCCCGCAGGTGGGGCAGGAGATGATTT
>JAITED010000042.1 GCA_031282235.1 Propionibacteriaceae bacterium
GGCAAACATGTGCTGTTGGAGAAGCCGATGGCTACCACGCTTACGGATTGCGAGCAGGTGGTTGCGGAGGCTGCCCTATCGGGCAAACTGCTGATGATTGGGCACAACCAGCGTTTTACGAAAGCGCACCAACTGGCGCGGAAACTGTATCTGAACGGCGCTATCGGGCGGTTAGTGACATTCCGTACCACTTTCGGTCACGGCGGCCCGGAAACTTGGAGCATCGACCCCGGCCCAAACACTTGGTTTTTTAACCCGCAGCTGACCACTATGGGCGCCATCGGCGACCTTGGGGTACACAAAACCGACCTGTTACACTTCCTCACCGGCGAGCGTGTTGTCGCGGCCAACGCTGTTCTGGCTAGTAACGATAAAGTGGATGCGAGCGGGAACCCGATTGCGGTGGACGACAACGCGGTGGCGCTGTATACCCTCTCCGGTGGCGCCATCGGCACTATGACGGCGAGTTGGAGTTTCCACGGCGCGGAGGACAACTCCACCGTGCTGTACGGCCAACAGGGCATCATCGAGATTTACACCGACCCTAATTATCAAGTGAAAGTTATCCGCCCTGGCCAGCCGGTGGAACGCTACGACGTTGAAGCCATCCAGACCAACGATAACCAGACGGCCTCCGGCGTAATCGACGCTTTCGTAGCCGCCGTATTGTCCGGTGCCCCGTCCCCGGTGCCCGGTACGGAAGCTCTAGCCGCGATGCGCGCAGTGTTCGCGTGTATGGAATCATCGCGTACCAAACGCACCATCACCATCCCCGAAAATGCTGCAGGAGATAGGGAGTAACCGTAATGCCCAGCGTAATACCCCCCTATCTCCCCCCTGCACCATCTTTTACTCCCCATTCTTTTACTCCCCCCACCTCCCCCCGTACCTCCCCTCCCCTCAGGAGGGGAGGTACAAACCACTCAAACCCACTACCCAAACAACTTGAGTTGAAAAGGAGAAGTTTATGAAGATCGGTTTCGTCAGCGCCATCTTGGACGGCTGGGATTTCCCGGAAGTGGTCGCTGTTGCTAAAGCGCAAGGGTACGGCTGCGTTGAGGTGGCCTGCTGGCCGGGCGGCCCAGCGGAGCGCCGCTACGCCGGGGTGAGCCACATCGACGTAGCGAACTTGACCCCGGAAAAAGTGTTAGACATTCGCGGCCTGCTGGCCGAGTCGGGGATAGCTATCTCGTCGCTGGGGTTCTACCCCAACCCACTTGACCCAGTTGGGGGGCAGGCGGCTATCGCGCATTTGCACAAGGTGATTGATGCCTCGGCGGCGCTGGACGTCAATCTAGTGACCACGTTCATCGGGCGCGACCAGCGGCTCACCATCGACGAAAATCTGAAACTGATGGGCAAGGTGTGGCCAGAGATTCTTAAATACGCCGCGGATAAGGGGGTACGTATAGGTATCGAAAACTGCCCCATGCTGTTCGGAGCCGAACAGTGGCCGGGAGGGCAAAACCTGTTCACCACCCCCGCCATCTGGGCGCAGGTGTTCGAGATGCTGGATTCACCGGCGTTGGGGCTTAACTACGACCCCAGCCACTTCGTCTGGCAAATGATGGATCCCATCAAGCCCATCTACGACTTCGCCGAGAAGCTGGTGCACGTACACATCAAGGACATTCATGTTGACCGTTACCGCCTAGACCAAGTGGGCATTATGGCGTATCCGTTGGAGTACATGGCGCCGAAACTACCCGGCCACGGCGACATCAACTGGGGCGCGTTCGTATCGGCGCTAGACGATGTGGGATACGACGGCCCGGTGTGTATCGAAGTGGAGGATCGTGCGTATGAAAGTTCTCCAGCGCGAATTTTAGAGTCGCTGGAGTTGTCAAAACGCTACATCGACCAGTTCATCATCTAAGACCTCCCCCCAGACCACCAATGCTTACCCTCCGAACACCGGCACAGCCTGACCGTTACAGCCCCCTTCCCCGAAGGGGGTGGCAGGCGCAGCCTGACGGGGGTTACTTCCCCGCACCGCTCACCAACAACCCCCCGCCGACTTACGTCGGCACCCCCTTTGAAAAGGGGGCTTCAAAGGATGCTGCTTACTACCAACCAACCACCTAGCAACTGATAAGGAGCGTTATCATGCCTCGCGTATTAGCTATGAACTCGAACTCTTGGCACGGGTTCCCGCTGGAACAGGCCATCGCTGGCACCGTGGCCGCCGGTTTTCACCACATTGAGCTGACGGCCACTATCGGGTGGACGGAGCATGTGTTCCCCACCATGAGTTTCCGCGACTTATGGAACACCAAAGATGCGCTGGCTGCTGCCGGGTTGAGCGTAATTGGGCTCTCCGGGCACACCAACGTGATGGATACCGCCCGGATTCCAGACTTCTTAGCGAACATCCGGCTGGCGGCGTTCTTCGGAGCAAAGTTCATCGTCACCTCCATCGGCGAAGCGCACATTAAAGATGCCGCAGTAGCCAGCGACGCCCAGGTGGCCGAGAATATCGCCGGGTTGCTGCCTTACGTCACCGACCACGGACTGACGCTGGCGTTAGAAAACCACGGCGAACACGGCACCGGGCGGCGGCTGAAAAACATCGTTGACCTGATTGATTCACCAAGCGTGGTAATCAACTACGACACCGCCAACGCCATCTTCTACGGCCCGGTGGATGTGGCCGAGGATTTGGCGGTAGCGCTCCCCCGCGTGGGTTACGTACACCTAAAGGACAAGGCCGGGGATTGGAACGAGTGGAACTTCCCCGCCCCCGGATTGGGCTACGTTGACTTCCCCGAGATTCTGTCGCAGTTCGTACAAGCCGAAAATGATGCCCCTTTCAGCGTAGAAATAGAGTTTACCGCCGCTGGCCCCGCCGACCTAGCCGAAGTGGATGCTGCCGCCGTCCAAGCCGCAAAATACCTAACCACCTTGGGATTGGCGCTGTGAGTGCTTCCCCGAGCATCTGGGAAATAAACGATTCCCCTATCCCCCCTTTTTCTTACTCCTCCCCGGGGGTAATGCGCAAGGGCCAGCACAGGGTTTCATCCATGTTTAGGAAAAGGAGTACTTCATGACAGGCCAGACGGCGACTGATTTACGTATCGCGTTAGTGGGGCTGGGCGGTATGGGCACCGTCCACCACACCACGTATCAACACATCGCAGGCACGAAAGTGGTGGCCGCGGTCGGTGCCAGCGAGGCTGACCGGGTGAAAGCGGACGCTTGGGGGGTGCCGCTGTTCCCCAACATCTCGGCACTGTTGGAGTCCACCGAGGTGGATGTGGTGGACATCTGCACCCCCACGTTTTTGCACGCCGAGCAGGCATTATCCGCAATCACCGGGGGAAAGCACGTCATCTGCGAGAAACCCGCAGCGCTGAGCGGAGCCGACGCGCGCGCTATGGTCGCCGCCGCTAACCAAGCTGGGGTGCAGTTATACGTAGCGCACGTATTGCAGTTTTTCCCGGAATCCCTTGTGCTGCATGACCTAGTGGCATCACAAAAGTATGGCCGCGTACTGGACGCCAAGTTTCAGCGCCTCAGCGCCCGCCCCGAGTGGGCGCAGGGCGGTTGGCTGTTTGACAAGGCACGTTCCGGGCTGGTGCCGTATGACCTCCACATTCACGACCTAGATTTAATCGTCTCGCTGTTCGGGGTTCCCGAGAACGCCACCTTGGTGAAAGCTAGCCGCCCAGGCTTAAGTTTCGATGAACTGTGCCGCTTCACATACGACTACCCCGAGTTGCAGGTAGTGGGTGAAGCCGGTTGGCTGAACGCCGCGATACCATTCACCGCCGGTTGGCGCGTGTTGTTCGAGAACGCGCTGGTGCAAACCGAAAACGGCGCAGTGGTGGCCTACCCGTGGGGTCAAGAGCCCGAACGTATCGAGTTAATGGATGAACCAAAAATCCCCACCGGCATAAACGTGCCCCCCACGGGCACCTACCTCAAAGAACTAACCCACTTCACCACCTGCGCCCGCGCCGGAACCTCATCCCCGATAGTTCCACTGGAGCGCGTAGTCGCCGTTTTGGAGTTATTGGAACACCTGAGCGCCTAAAACCACCACCGGCACCCCCCCTAAGCGAGCTACCCAAGAGTTGGTTTCCAATCAAATACGTATTAATTACACCCCCGCAATAACGGCTATAACTACTGCCACGCCGGTTCTGCGCGGTCTTTGCTTAATGTAGTCACCCGGCAGCCCCATCATGAACTTCCAATGTTTTCCAGAATCTCTTGATACCGCTTGGTTGCGTATTTACTCGGCTCGCCCTTTTTGCAAAAAGACAGCTTTGCCAGTTTAGGCACAATGCGTTCAATTACTATTTGCCCATCCGACAGCTTGGATTGCAATACCTCAAACGCTTCACAAAATCGCTCGTCTTTCCTTGCGCGTTCATAAAAGGACAGAACGTAGACGTACATAAAGATGTTGTAGGTGCGAAAAGGGTATTCCGCCTGCATAAACAATGAGCCTATGCCATAATGACAAGGGCCAATAGGTTTGCGGATAGTCCAATGCTCAAGCAGAAAATCCACCGCACGATTAAGCTCTTGTGCCTGATTGGGCAGGTCGATATGCCGAAAAGCGTCAAGGGCAATCAACGTCGGGAATGGGTTAGAGCATTCGGTTTCCGACCCACGGCCGTATTTGAAAGAATTGCAACGCCACCCGCCATCTAGGTACTGAATGTCAAACAAATGCCGAAAAGTTATTCGCAGCCGCTCATCGTCTGCGTACCCCATATGACAAAGCACATTTGCGGCGTAAGCGGTCTGACACGGATAAATGGCGCTCGCAGCAATCTTAAAACGCCCGTCTTCCCGTTGTGTACTAAAAATCAAATCCGCCGCTTCTTTTATGATTTGGTCAGAGCGTGTAAAGCCCAGTTCCAAAAGATAGAGTATGCTTTCCAATGTGG
>JAITED010000053.1 GCA_031282235.1 Propionibacteriaceae bacterium
ACTGCACCGTCGTTAGGTGATAAACCGTTGAGTGTTGCTTTCACTGTGAGTGGTGTTCCTAGTGAGAATCCTGGTGATACGGGTAATCCTCCTGCTGAGAATCCTGATGATACTGGCACTACACCGGGTGGTAGTGATGCTGGTTCGTCTCCGGATGCTGCTGCTGGTGGTTCGCTGCTAGATGCGAGCTCGCCTTTGTTGGGTTACGTTGTCTTGTTGTTGGCTGCTGGTGTTGGCGTGTTTTCTGCGTCTGTTAGGCGGCTTGCTGTCTGACGTATTTATATTCTTTTAGCGGAAAAGGTATACAGGGTCTTTGCCCACCATCTCTGGTAACAGGGGTGGTGGGCAAAGGTTCGTTTAGTGGTTTTAGCGGTGCGGGTTGATAACCCCCGGCAGGCTTGCGCCTGCCACCCCCTTCAGGGAAGGGGGCTAATAGGATGTTAGCGGGTGAACTCGAAGTTGAGTTTTACCTTGTCACCACGGAAATATACTTGAGTGTATTCGAAAACTTTACCGTCGGCGGCGGTGTGGATGTCTTGGAGCAGCAGTAGCGGGAACCCTTTGGTGACTCCCAGCTGTTCGGCATCTTTTTGGTTGGCTTCCACGCTCTCCAAGGTTTCGGTGATGCGGGTGGCGCGGAGCGCGAAAGAGCGTTCCATGATGACGCAGAGCTGCTCGCTCTCCAGTTCATACGGCGCGAGCGTTGGCGCTAGCGCTTTCGGTACGAACGACAGGTGGATACTGATGGGCTCGCCATCGGCTTTTCGAATACGTTTGGCGAAAAACAGCGGTTCACCGAGCGGCACGCCGAGCGCTTTGGCTTGCACTTGGTCAGCGCTGACCAGTTTGAACTCCACCAGTTCGGTGGTGACGTGGTAGCCCATCGCCTCCAACTGTTCGCGGATGCCAACATACGCCGGGGACTGCGCGGACACTTTTGGCTGCACTACGAAAGTGCCTTTACCTTGAATGCGCCGCACCAAACCCTCGTTGACTAGCTGCGTCACCACGGCACGCGCCGTCATCCGCGATACGCCGTAAGTGGCTGCTAGCTCAGTTTCGCTGGGCATCATGCCAGTCTCGGCGTATTTTTTGGTGAAAATTGCTTCGCGCAGAATGGCATCTAACTGGGCATACAACGGCTTAGCAGCGTGTTTGTCCAGCTTTCGAGCCGGTGCGGCAGCAACATTCACACACTCACACTTTCCTTACGCCCGGTTTTGGGCGGCTTTGATAACCTCTGCGGCGGCTATGGCGGGCATCAACTCGTATCCGTGGAAGCTACGGGTAAACGTGCCGGTGCCTTTCGCTAAGCCGCGCAAGTCGATGGCGTAGCGCGCCAGTTCGCTCTGCGGGATTACGGCGCGCACGATGGTGATGCCGGGGTCGCCTTGGTCGCTACCGAGCACCTGGCCGCGCCGGTTAGAGATGTCGGTCATCACCGCGCCCAAAAACTCATCGGAAACGCTCACGCTCACATCGTCCAGCGGCTCTAGGAGCGCCACCTTGTCCGGGGTGGCGGCCTCTTTCAGCGCCAGTTGGCCAGCGGTCTGGAACGCCATGTCGGAGGAGTCCACCGAGTGCGACTTGCCATCGTCCAAAATCACCCGAATGTCAACCATCGGGTTGCCGGAGATGGTGCCTTTCTCCAACTGTGAACGCACCCCCTTTTCAACGGAGGGGATGTACTGCCGGGGCACAGCGCCGCCGACCACTTCGTCCACGAACTCAAAACCGGCACCGCGTGGCAGCGGTTCAACGCGGATGTGGCATACGCCGAACTGGCCGTGACCGCCGGACTGTTTCTTGTGTGACCCGGTGGCCTGAGCGGGGGCGATGAACGTCTCCCGCAGCGCCACTTTGACCGGCACTTCGGTGACGTTTACGCCGTAGCGGTCTTTGATACGGCTCATGACTAGGTCTTTGTGTGCCTGACCCATCGTCCAAATCAGCATCTGGTCTGTGCCCTCGGAGCGTTGCAGCAGCACCGCTGAATCCTCTAGGGTGAGCCGGTTTAGGGCGGTGGCGAGCTTATCCTCGTCGTTGCGAGTGGCGGCGGCCACCGCAATCGGCAACAGCGGGGTGGGGGTCGGCCAAGGCTCAATCACCAGTGGCCGCTCGGCAGAGCTGATGGTGTCGGCGGTCTCGGCTTTGGTGAGTTTCGGCAACAGCACAATCTCACCGGCGATGGCCGACGACCGGCTCACCATCTCGGTGCCCTGCATCACCGAGAACTGCCCGATACGTTCCGTCTCGATATGGTCGGGGTGGTGCTCGTCAACGTAAAGCCCAAACAGCCCTTTCTGCCCGGCAATCTGCACCTGCGAGTCGGCTTTCAAGGTGCCGTTGAAGATACGTACCAAAGACAACCTGCCTGCGAATGGGTCAGTGGAGGTACGTATCACTTGGGCGACGAGCGGCGCGCTGGGGTCAATGTCGCCCAACTGAGTCGGGTCGCCTTTCATGTTGGCTACGCTGCGTAGGCGGCGGCGCAGTGGGGTGGGGAAGCCCCGCTCGATGAGACCGATGAGTTCCTCAATGCCAACGCCGTTGCCCAGCACCGGCAGCACCGGGAAGAACGTGGCGTGATACATGGCCTGCATCACCGAAGCAACCATCGTCGCATCGGGGATGTCCTCCTCCATCAGATACTGCTCCATCAACTCCTCGTCCTCGGACTCAGTGATGATGGATTCCACGTAGTCACCGCGGAAGTTCTCAATGATGGCGATCTCTGCGTCGCTGGCGGGACGCGCCACCCGCTCGCCCGATGAGTAATCATGCGCGCGGCGGCTGAGCAGGCTCAAGTTGCCGATGATGGCACCTTTAGCGTCGGTGAGCGGGATATACGCCGGGTGTACGCCATCGCCGAACGCGGCGCGTACTTTCTCAACTGCCGCATCAAAATCGGCTTCTTCCGTATCCAATTTGGTGAGGACTACGGCACGCGGCTTGTTCGCCTTGCGGCACTCATTCCACAGCACCTGCGCGGTGGCGTCCACACCGTCAGCAGCGGAGACCACGAACACCGCAGCGTCGGAAGCGCGCAGCGCAGCGCGCAACTCGCCTGCGAAATCGGGGTGTCCGGGGGCGTCAATGAGGTTAATCATGACGCCGTTCTGGGCGATGGACGCCAGCGCCAGCGCCGCAGCGCGCTCCGGGTCCTCTTTCTCGCCGCGATAGCCCGCAATCCGGGCTTTCAGCAGATTTTCGTACAACGTGGTCTTGCCGGAACCAGCCGACCCCACCAAGACCACGTTACGCAGGTCTGCGGGACTGGATACCTTATAAGTGATGGTGCTCGCCTTTGATGCCATGACTCAACTTTTCCCTCTCCGTCGAAAGTAAGTACAACCAGAAGTTTATGCGATAACTCCCCAAGATTCAGCGAGATGGCAATAGCTGGAACCAACCGGGGGTAGCAATCACCTGTTCGGCGGTGACTAATACGGCGCGCGCGGCGGGATGTTGGCGTAAAAGTAGCTCCAAACCAGCGCTACCCAAAACGAGCAGCGCGGTTGACCAAGCCTCTGCGCTCATGCCCGATTCCAAGGCGACAGCGGCTTGCAGCACATCGGAATCAGCGGGCATTCCGGTGCGCGGGTCGCGGATGTGGTTGCCGCGCTCATCGCCGCCGGACACCGACAGTGACCAGTTTTCGGGCAGGTCGAGGGTGCCGATAGCGGCGTGACGCTCCGAACCGGGGTTCCGCAGCGCGATACGCCACGCAGCGCCATCCGATTTAGTGCCGTAAGTGGTCACAGATGAACTGCCAAACGATACGCAAACCCCCAGCGTGCCCACGATACGGCACCGTTCCCGCACCGCTTCAGCGGCGTATCCCTTGGCGATGCCCCCCAAATCAAACTGTGGCGCATCGGGGGATAGTTGAATATTGAAAGCTCCCGCTGTTTCCATCCGGGCTATTTCGGCCGCCTTTAATACGTTTAGCAGCGTTTCACTAGGGTAGATGACCTCAGCGCGTATAAATCGATTCAGTTCAGAATCCGGCTGAAACCGCGAAAATACGGCCTCCAACTCGGCCACTAGCGCCCGGCAGTCGTGCGCCATGTCCCACCACTTAGGCGCTCCGTTGGTGAGCAACGTGACGGTCGTCCCCATCGCCGCCCAAGATAAGGCATCCGGCAGCACAACAACACTGCTCGAAGCGTCCTCCTCCTTGTCCTCCTTGGTCATTTTCACCCCCCTTTCACTTTCGGAGCCAGCGCCACGGCTAAACTCATCTGCCACTGGCGGTGGCGGTGACGGCGGTTTGGGCTTGGCGTAACGCATCCTCGGCAGCGGCGACGAACTGGTCATGCGCCCAAGTGGCTCCGGATACTACGTCCACGTCGCCGGGGTCGCGGACTTCTAGCAACTGCCGGGAGTAGGTTTCGCAGGCTTGTACCGCAAGCTGAGCCTGTTTGTAGTAATCGTCGTCTATGGGCTGGCCATCGCTGCCTTTGCCGTAGTCCTCGTCCTTTAAGGTGCCGTCGCGCTGCACAATCACAAACTCCGCGCCCGTGATAACCCCGCCGGAGATGACTACGGTGATGTTGCCGACCGCACCCTCCTCATCCGGTTCACTGCTGGCGCGATACGTACCATCCGCAAGCGGCAAAGAAGCATCAAACCCTGAACCGCACCCGGTGAGCGCCGCCAGCGCTGCCAACCCCAATAAGGCGGTTCGGCGGCTAGCGGTTAGTTTAGACATGGTTATCCTCGTTCTGTTCATGGCGCACTTCCTCCACTATTTTTCCGTGGTCTAATACGATTTCGCGCTGGCTGAGGGCTGCTACTTTGGGGTCGTGGGTGACCACCATTAGCGTCGTGCCCTGAGCGTGCAGTTCTTGGAACAGTTCCATCACCGCTTGGGCGTTGGCTGCGTCTAGGTTTCCGGTGGGTTCGTCGGCCAATATCAACACCGGGGCGTTGATGAGCGCTCGGGCGATACACACTCGCTGCTGCTCGCCGCCGGATAACTGGGAGGGCAGGTGGTGTGCGCGCTGCTCCAAACCGACTTTGCGCAGCGCGGCCAGCGCTTCGGACTCATCGGGCAGCGAGTGGTAATACTGCGCCACCATCACGTTCTCCAGCGCATTCAGATGTGGCACCAAGTGGAACCGTTGGAAAACCAACCCCACCTGTTCCCGGCGTATCCGCGTCAACTCCGTAGCTGCACAGCGGGTTACGTCCACTTCTCCCAACTGCACCACGCCGTTCGTGGGCCTGTCCATGCAGCCTACGATGTTCATCAACGTAGTTTTCCCAGAACCACTAGGGCCAACGATAGCCACCCACTCCCCAGCGCTGACCGCAAGGTTCACCGCATCCAGCGCCTTGAGTTCCCCGTATGCCTTAGTCACATCGGTTAGCTTCACGATAGCGGTAGGGTTCTCTAGCATTTCACTCATTTCGCTGTTCCTGTCGGGGGGGGGGGGGGGGGGGGGGGGG
>JAITED010000106.1 GCA_031282235.1 Propionibacteriaceae bacterium
ATCAGCATTGTGGCGGCGATAATCGGAAAATACGATGTCCGCTCCGTCAAGTACCACAGCTTTCACCGTGGTTGAACCCACGTCCAACCCTAACGAGAGCGCATCTCCCATCCGAAAAACCCTCCTATGGATGCTATAAATAATTTGATATTAAATTACTTTAGTTGAATATTTCTTTGCTTATCCTGTAGAGCATAGCGGTATATCGGGGCACCGCTGCTTGTAGAAGCAACCCACGCGCACCTGCGTAAGTGGTATGTATGGTGTCCTTTGCTGCCGTCGCAGTGGCCGTATCCACCGTGCGAAAACAGAGTTGCGAGCCGTATTTGAGCAAACACTGGCTCAATATAACGAAAGAACGTGAAAGAGATGGTACGGTCTGTAAGGTATCGTGCGGTCGGCACGGTGCTTTTCACCAGAGACCCGAAGGGCCAAAATGACCTCTCCTGCCACTGCCCCTACTTTCCGTCCCATCGCTGACCCAGGCCCACTAGGGCTGGCGGCGTTCGCACTAACCACTTTCGTCCTCTCCGTTTTCAACGCGGGACTGGTGGATGCTTCCGCTGAACCGGTAGTGTTCGGCGTCGCGCTCTTTTACGGCGGCCTTGCGCAACTGCTTGCCGGCGTCATTGAGTACTTCAAAAACAACCTGTTTGGCGGCCTTGCGTTCTGTTCGTATGGCGCTTTCTGGATGGCGTTTTGGTATTTAAGCACCCACCCGGAGCTGTTCGCTGACACCACCCATAAAGCTACCGGCGTCGGTATCTTCCTGCTGGCGTGGACGATTTTCACCGCCTACATGCTGGTCGCGGTCAGCAAAGTCAACTGGGGCTTGACGGTCACGTTCGCCGTGCTGTTCATCGCTTTCGTCGGCCTGACCATCGGTGACCTCGCCGGTTTGGAAGCCGCCACCCGCGTCGGTGGTTGGTTCGGCCTAGCCGCCGCTTTCAGCGCTTGGTACTGCTCTTTCGCCGGGGTGCTCAACTTCACCTCCGGCAAAACCGTGCTCTCCGTAGGCCCCAAAGGTAGCTCTCACTAGATACTGGAACCCCGCGCTGCATACGGCGTATTTAGGCGTATTTAGCTAACGCATACGACGTATGCAGCGAGCGGGGTGGCGTATTTAATCGGGTGCGTTAATCGACGCCGGACTCCATGGCGGCATCGATTAGTTTGGTGGCGTCTTGGGTTACGGGGGTGATACGCTCCACGATTTGTCCAGCGCCGCCGGATTCGAGTTCGCCCACTAGACCACCGGAGGCGGCAGAGCCGAGTTCGCCGAGCCGAGCGTACTGCTCTAAGCGGGTGCGGGTGTCGGCGATGTCTAGGTTGCGCATCGTCAACTGGCCGATACGGTCGGTGGGGCTGAACGCCTGCTCCGCGACCCGCTCCATCGACAGCCGCTCCGGCTGATACGAGAACGCCGGGCCGGTGGTGTTGATGATGGAGTAGTCCTCGCCGCGCCGCAGTCTGAGCGTCACCGTGCCATCCACCAGTGAGGCCACCCAGCGCTGCAACGATTCGCGCAGCATCAGGGATTGCGGGTCTAGCCACCGCCCCTCATACATCAAACGCCCTAGTCGCAACCCCTCTTGGTGGTAGTTGGCGAGCGTATCCTCGTTGTGGATGGCGGTGAGCAGCCGTTCGTATGCGATGAACAGTAGCGCCATGCCGGGGGCTTCGTAGATGCCGCGCGATTTGGCTTCGATGATGCGGTTTTCGATTTGATCGCTCATGCCGAGCCCGTGACGGCCGCCGATTTCGTTGGCTTTCATCACGAGTGCCACCCGAGATGCGAACCGCTCCCCGTTGATGGCCACCGGCCAACCATGCTCAAATGTGATGGTCACGTCCTCGGTGTCGATTTGGGTCTGCGGGTTCCAGAACTTGACCCCCATAATCGGCTCGACGCTCTCCAGCGACACCGCTAGGTGTTCTAGGGTTTTGGCTTCGTGGGTTGCCCCCCAGATGTTGGCGTCGGTGGAGTACGCTTTCTCGGTGGCGTCGCGGTACGGCAAGTTGTGCGCCAACAGCCATTCGCTCATCTCGTGCCGCCCGCCCAGTTCGGCGACAAACTGCTCGTCTAACCAGGGTTTATAGATACGCAAGCTGGGGTTGGCCATCAGTCCGTAGCGGTAGAAACGCTCAATGTCGTTGCCTTTATACGTGGAACCGTCGCCCCAAATCATCACGTTATCGGCGGCCATCGCGCGCACCAACAGCGTGCCGGTGACGGCGCGTCCGATGGGGGTGGTGTTGAAATACGTGCGCCCGGCGGTGCGGATATGGAACGCCCCACACTGCAGCGCCACTAGCCCCTCATCGACTAGAAACCCTTTGCAATCCACCAAGCGGGACAGTTCAGCGCCGTATGTCAAGGCTCGCTCTGGCACCGAAGCGATGTCTGGCTCATCGTATTGGCCGATGTCAGCGGTGTAAGTGCAGGGGATAGCCCCCTTGGAGCGCATCCAAGCGACGGCCACCGAAGTGTCCAGCCCCCCTGAGAATGCCAGCCCCACCCGCTCGCCTACCGGTAACGACGTAAGAACTTTTGACATGCCCGCAAGCGTACGCCGTCCCCCGATATTTATGCAATTTGTGGCATAGTTATGCGACG
>JAITED010000116.1 GCA_031282235.1 Propionibacteriaceae bacterium
AAGGTTGACGTATTCCGCTCCTCCGGCCCGGGCGGGCAGTCGGTCAACACCACCGACTCAGCGGTACGCCTCACCCACATCCCCACCGGCATCGTGGTCTCCATGCAGGACGAGAAGTCACAGATCCAAAACCGCGCCGCCGCACTGCGGGTGCTGCAATCCCGGCTGTTGGTGTTACGCCGCGCCGAGGAAGCCGCCAAAAAGAAAGAGCTGGCGGGCGACATCAAAGCATCATGGGGTGATCAGATGCGCTCTTATGTACTCCAGCCCTACCAGATGGTGAAAGATTTGCGCACCGGATACGAAGTTTCCAGCCCAGACGCGGTGTTTGATGGCGACATCGACGGGTTCATCGACGCTGGCATTCGGTGGCGTCGCCTAGGTGAAGCTGCCGAAAACTAGCATTGAGCAATCAGCTACCGCGCGCGGCCACCTAATAAAATACGCAAACTAGAGCTTAAATACGCAAGCTAACGCCCGTAAAATATATGAGGCGATTATGAAATTACGTTTTACGCGCCGCGCCGTATAGATATGGATATTGGGTTGTCTCAGCGTGTAGGGTTGACTGTGACCATGCCATCCCCTAGATTCGACTACCGAACCTGAGAGTTTCTCAGCTTCCCCCAGAAATCGGAAAGCGAAGATGATTACATTCGATGATGTCACGGCGGTCTACCCAGGCCAGCCTCACCCAGCGCTACATCGCATCAACGCCGAGATTGAAAAGGGCGAGTTCGTTTTTCTCATCGGCTCATCCGGTTCCGGCAAGTCAACGTTCATGCGGCTAATCCGCCGCGAGCAACGCCCAAGTTACGGCAAAGTGTACGTCGCCGGCAAAGACCTATCCACGCTTAGGCAGTGGAAAGTGCCCGAGTTCCGACGTCAAATCGGCACGGTGTTCCAAGATTTCCGGTTGCTGCCCGGCAAAACCGTGTTTGAGAACGTCGCTTTCGCCATGCAAGTGTTGGGGAAGCGCACCTCGGAGATTAAAAGAGAAGTGCCAGATGTGTTGGAGTTGGTGGGTTTGACCGGGCTGGAGGATCGGCGTCCCGATGAGATGTCCGGTGGTGAGCAACAGCGGGTCGCTATCGCGCGCGCCATCATCAACCGCCCCAAAATCCTGTTGGCGGATGAGCCAACCGGTAACCTCGACCCGAATACGTCCGTTGGCATCATGCGGCTGTTGGATCGTATCAATCGGCGCGGCACTACAGTGGTGATGGCAACCCACGACTCTACCGTCGTCGACCAGATGCGCCGCCGCGTGATTGAACTGATACACGGGCAGATGGTACGAGACCAGCAACACGGCGTCTATGGGGCTGAGTGAGGGAGGTAAAAGATGCGTCACATTCTGAGTGAGACTTGGTCGGGGCTGGTGCGCAACCGCGCTATGGCGTTCTCGGTGATGGTCACCATGTGGGTGTCGCTGTCACTGTTCGGCATCAGCGTGTTGGTCGCCGAACAGGTGGATGCTTTGCAATCCCGTTGGTACGGCAAGATTGAGATTTCGATATTCCTCTGCACGGAACTCTCCTCCGGGCTCGGCGTTGGTAACTGTGAGCCGGGGCAAGCGACCACCCCAGCGCAGAAAGAGTTGGTACGGAACCGACTGGAGGCCAACCCTGATGTATCTGAGGTGATATACGAAAGCCAGCAGGAGCGCTACGAAGCTTTCTTGGAGACCTACAAAGATTCCCCAATTCAGGACACCATAACGGTCGATAACATTCAGGATGCTTTCCGAGTCAAGCTGAAAAACCCCGAAAACTACGAAGGGGTGCTAGCTGAGGCAAAGACACTGCCCGGTGTGCAGAACGTATCGGATGTACACCAGATACTTGACCCGTTGTTCTCTGCCCTTAACGCTTTAGTGTGGGGGGCGCGCGGACTCGCCGCACTGCTGATTTTCGCCGCTGCGGTGCAGATCTCCAACACCATCAAGCTCTCGGCGTTCACGAGACGCAAAGAGCTAGGCATCATGCGACTGGTGGGAGCTTCCAGCGGATACATCACGCTACCGTTCGTACTTGAATCGCTAGTTTCCGCGATAGGAGCGATAATTTTCTCCGGGCTTACGGTGGCCGCCTTAATGCAGTTTGTCATCATTGACAAGGCTAAACCTTCAATCCAGACTTTAGAGTGGATTGGCTGGGGGTCTGCTTGGACTGCAATTCTATGGATAGCTGTGGCTGGTGTCGCACTCGGTACGATTCCGCCACTGCTGAGCACGAGAAGGTACTTGAACGTCTGATATTACAGGCAGTTAAGCACCAGAAAGGGTCTCACGATGGGATGCGGTTCTTCCCCCAAATCCAAACGGTCGGTCGGTCGGGTAGTTGCTGCCCTCTTGTTGTCTTTCACACTGGGAACTGCGACACTGACAAGCACTTTTGCTGACGAACTTGATGATCGTAAAGACGAGCTAACCCAGCAGTTGGCTGACGAACGTGCCAACATCGCTGCTGCCAAAGAAGATTTGGCGGCGGCGCAGCAGGAGTTGGCTAATGCGCGCGGCAGTTTAGAGCAGGCACAGGCTGAGTTAAATATCGCTAACCGAGAGTTAGAGGTCGCGCAGGCTGAGGATGCCCGGCTCGCTAAAGAGTTAGAGATCGCCATCGCCGATTTAGACATCGCTAACGAGAAAGTACGCCAAGGCGAGATTGCGCTCCAAGCGCAGCGTGACCGGATGACGCTCTCAGTACAGGCGCTCACGCAAAACGAGCCGACGTTAATTCTGGTGGCCATATTCTTCGCTAACTTGGGCACTGTCGATTTCGCAGACCAAGTGCAGTGGACGCGCGAAGTGTTCAACATCGTCCAATCGGAGTTTCAGAAGCTGCTGCGCATCCAAAGTGATTTGGAGGCCGCGCAGAAGCTCGCTGCGGATGCCGAACAAGCGGTACGCAGCAAGCGTGAGGAAGCCGCCGCCGCTTACGCTGTCGCGCAAGACAAGCAGCGGGCAGCCCAAGCTGCCGCTGATCGGGTGTTGCTGTTGATTCAAGCCGCATCGGATGCGGAGAAGTCGGCCGATAGTTCGCTGGCGATAGCGCAAGCCAGCGAACAGGATTTGCTGAAGGAGATGGCGGCAATTCAGGCCGAAATCGCCAAGCGTGACCCGGGTGAGAGCCGCCCTGCTGATTCCGGGTCGTTCTTCCACCTGCCACTAGACCCGGGCTGGAGCCTCACGTCGCCTTTCGGTTGGCGAATACACCCCGTATACGGCTACCAGTCGTATCACTCCGGCACCGACCTAGCCAATGGCTGCGGCAAACCGCTTTACGCCGCAGAAGCTGGGCAAGTGATTCGCGCTGGCTACTACGGCGAGTTCGGCAACTACACCGTGATTGACCACGGTTTGATTGACGGCAACCGCTACAGCACCGGCTACGCCCATCAGGTATCTTTCGCAGTCTCGGTAGGCGATTGGGTGTACCGGGGGCAGCTGCTCGGTTACACCGGCCGCACTGGCCTAGCCACTGGCTGCCACGTTCACTGGCAGGTGTGGAAGAACGGTGTGCTCGGCAACGTTATGGAATACGTTTAGACCGTGCCGCGCGAAAAAGGACAGCGGGTGGTGGCTCGCAACAAGAAAGCATTCCACGATTACCACATCGGGGAGCGCTTTGAGGCGGGTTTGGTGCTCACCGGCACCGAGGTGAAAACCCTGCGGTTAGGGCGCGCCTCGCTGGTTGACGCTTTCGCCACCATCGACAACGGCGAGGTGTGGTTACGCGGTGCCAACATCCCCGAGTACGAGATGGGCACCTATCACAACCACAGCGCAAAACGGAACCGTAAACTGCTACTGCACGCCAAAGAGATTGTAAAACTACAGCGTATCGTCGCTGACAAGGGGAAAACCTTGATACCGCTCTCCATCTACTTCAAGGATGGCTACGCCAAGATCGAGTTGGCAGTGGGCACTGGCAAACGCGAATGGGACAAGCGGCAAACCCTTTTAGAGCGCGATTCCAAGATGGAAGCGGCGCGCGCCCTAGCGGCGCGCAACAAAACAGCCCGCGCCCGCTAAACCCCCGCTAAACACCTCACGTCTATTACGTCAGAGCTTAGTGTTTTGGGTCGGCATATCGGGGCCAGATGTGCCGCTGGTCGCAGAAGTGGTCATTGATGGTGTCCAAGATGGCGACTGTTGTTGAGAGCCGCTCGGAGTCGGCGTGCCGGATTCGCTGCCCGATGTTGAGGGGGAGTCGGGGCTGGCTGAATCGGAGCCGTCCGAGGGGGAGTTGGGGGAAGCGGGGGAGCTGCTGGCCCCGCCACTGGGGGGCGGGTCGAGCGGATTATTGGGCGATTCCGGCGGGGTGTTTTGGAAAATCAGCACCACGATAAGCAACGCCAACGCTGTCAACAGCAGCAGCAGTAACCAAGCGGCCAAAAGGCTCATCGCCCCGGCGCGGCGGCGCTCTCCTGGCCAACTCAAAGGCCAACTGCGCCAGTTGCCCGGAGCTACCCTTTTAATCCACGGCAACTCAAAATCTGGGCCGCTCACCTGCCCTAACGCTGGGGTGCTGGAGAGGTCAACGCTGCGCAGCACCCGGTCGGCTTCTGCGACCGCCTCGGCAGTGCCATCCCAAGCGAGCGCCACCCAAGGCGCAAGCGGGGTTTCGTCTGGCGAAATTGGATAATCATCCGGGTTCACGTAGCGATCCGCAAACCGCCCGCCGCTCAGCCCGGCACCACCGCTGGCAAGCATGGTGTCCGGGTGCATCATGCCCGCTTCATGCGCTAACCGCTCCCGTGCCCCGGCATCTTCGGCAGCACCAGCGGACAGCATAATCACCATCACTTGCGTATCACTGGGGTCATGCGCCAGATACGCTACGCCGCTGGCGCGGGCTGAAAGCCGTCCGTCCAGCCAATACGACCCGATAGCTGGCGGGTCATCCGGTAACAGCGCAGCGGCGTATGGCGGCGGGGGATAGCCGCGCTCTTGGGGCGCAGGCCCAGTCAACCCCGGAGTCGGGACAGCAGTAGGTTCCTCTAACATCGCATCTATCTCATCACATTTGGTGGTCAGTTATGTAGCTTAAGGCTTCAAGAGTCGGTTAGCTGAAACTTCGCTCAGCGTTAGCTGTGAATCGTTTGAGCACGTAGTCGGGGAATCCGTTCGGTGTGCCCCAGAGGCGGTAACATGGGTGCGTTCGTAGATAAATGGCGGGAGCGAAATAGTGAGCGATCAAACCGAGCAAACTCAGGTAGCGCAGGTGGCGCAGGCTGCAGCAGCCACGTTTGGTGATGGCCCCGGTGCCACCGATATTGCTGAGACCAAAGCCCCGATGAGTGTTACGGCTGCGGCCACAAAGCTGCGGGAAGCGTTAGCGCAGGTGCAGCGGGTGATTGTTGGTCAAGAGCATCTGGTGGAACAGTTGATGGTCGGGCTGCTGGGGCGCGGACATATCCTGCTGGAGGGGGTGCCGGGTACGGCCAAAACTTTAGCGGTACGCACGTTCGCTACTGTGGTGGGCGGGTCGTTCGCTCGGGTGCAGTTCACCCCGGATTTGGTGCCCTCCGACATTGTGGGCACTAGGGTCTACTCGGCGGCCAAAGAGACTTTCGATGTGGAGTTGGGCCCCGTATTCGTAAACTTCGTGCTGGCCGACGAAATCAACCGCGCCCCCGCCAAGGTGCAGGCGGCGATGTTGGAGTTGATGGCTGAGAAGCAGGTGTCTATCGGCGGCACCACGTATCCGGTGCAATCCCCATTTATCGTTATCGCCACCCAAAACCCGGTGGAGTCCGAGGGGGTGTATCCGCTGCCGGAAGCGCAACGCGACCGCTTCTTGTTGAAAGTGGACGTGCCCTACCCGAAAGGTAGCGAGGAGTTAGAGATTTTGCGGCGGATGTCGATTGAGGCCCCCGTGCCAGATCG
>JAITED010000077.1 GCA_031282235.1 Propionibacteriaceae bacterium
GAGCAAGATGGTTGATTGTGGGAAATTCACGAAATTGGGGAGGGTTTTTGGGGGGATGGCGGCGTGAGTTGGAGGATTTCTACAAGTAAGCTCGGGGTATGAGTCAACGTATTGCGGTGGTTACGGGGGGCGGGCGCGGCATTGGTGCCGCTATTGCGCGGGAACTTGTTGCTGCGGGGATGCAGGTGGTGTCGCTGGGGCGCAGTGGTGGAGTTGATGCGCAGGTTACGTATCTTGATTGCGATGTACGGGATACGGCGGCGGTCGCGGCGGCGTTTACGCAGATAGAGACGGAGTTGGGCACTCCTACGGTCATCGTCGCTAACGCTGGGGTCACTAAAGACACTCTGCTGTCGCGCATGGAGGATGCGGATTGGAATCAGGTCATTGACACCAACCTCAACGGGGCTTATCGGGTGATTCGGCGGGCGGTGCGCGGCATGATACGCGAACGCTGGGGTCGTATCGTAGTGGTCAGTTCCGTGGTGGCGCTCAGTGGCTCGGCGGGGCAGGCGAACTATGCCGCCTCCAAAGCAGGGCTGATTGGCATGGCGCGCGCCCTAGCACGAGAGTTGGGCAATCGCGGAATCACCTGTAACGTAGTGGCACCCGGTTTTATTGAAACTGCAATGACAGCGGTGTTGGATGACGAGATACGTGCGGCGTATCAGCGCTCAATTCCGCTGGGAAGATTGGGTACGCCGGACGATGTGGCCGGTGTGGTGCGGTTTTTGGCAAGTGAAGCAGCAAGCTACCTCACTGGGGCGGTAATCCCGGTGGATGGTGGAATGGGAATGGGGCACTGACATGGGCATCTTAGAGGGTAAGAATCTGTTGGTCACCGGCGTGACCAGCCATACGTCTATCGCTTTCGCGGTGGCACAGGTGGCGCTCGCTGAGGGAGCCAACGTCATCGTCTCGAATCTGGGGCGGGCGTTGCCGCTCACGACCCGGGTGGTGCGCAAGCTGAACCCCACCCCGGCGGTGATTGAACTCGACGTCACCGACACCGCCATGCTGGAGGCGCTGCCCGACGTGTTGCGCAGCCACGGGTTCACGCAGGTGGACGGCGTGGTGCACTCCATCGCTTTCGCTAACCCGGAACGGGCACTGGGCGGGGCGTTCCTAAACACCGCATGGCAAGACGTCTCCACCAGCCTGCACACCTCAGCTTACTCACTGAAATCCCTAGTCATGGCGGTAAAGCCGCTGCTGGTGCCTGGGAGTGCTGTAGTGGGCTTGACATACGACTCTGCGGTCACTTGGCCGGATTACGACTGGATGGGGGTTTCTAAAGCTGCACTGGAGGCCACCAGCCGCTACCTGGCGCGCTATCTAGGCCCAGACGGCATCCGCTGCAACTTGGTATCGGCTGGCCCGGTAGACACTATCGCAAAGATGGCGATACCGGGCGCGCACGACTGGGATGAGCTCTGGTCGAAGCGGGCTCCGCTGGGTTGGAATCCGAAAGATGCCACCCCGGTAGCGCGCGCCGTAACGGCGCTCCTCTCTGACTGGTTCCCCGCCACCACCGGCGAAATCATCTTCGTAGACGGCGGTTTCCACTCCACCGGAGCTTAGCCGGTGGCAGTTCGCGGTGTTGTCCGCAGCGCCCTAGGTGTTGTCCGCTGACCCCTAAGTGTTGCCGATGCCTGCCACCCCCTTGCCAGCGCTACTACCCAATCGGCACGATTACCGGTATGGAAAACCACTACCCAGCGCTAGCCGCAGACATCGTACAACTCGACGGTTATCTACGTATCGAACGTCCAGATGGACTACGTTGCTGCATCGGCGGGCTATCCCCCGCCCTGCAGAAAGCCGTCGCCACCTTGGGGCACGCCGACACCAACCCAGACCAAAACCTGAACTTGGCAACACCCGACGAGTTGGCGTTCGACCGCCTAGTGGATGACCTTAGGGGTAAAGGGCTGTTGACTAGACCAGATACCGACCCGCCACTGCGGGTAGCGCTGATAGGCACGCACGCGCTAGCGCTACAGATTGGGTTAGCACTGCTCAGACTGCCGATACGACTCATCATCTGCCACAGCGAACCACCGCGGCGCTCCTTAGGTAGTTTGCGCACTTTTCGCACCCCACGGCAGCTTGCAGAAAAACTGCGCCACGCCGCCACCGATGCTGCGCTGGTCACACTGGGCGGCCATTGGATGGATTTAACCCCGGCGGCCTGCGATTTGGTGATTATCGCTGCCGACACTATCGCCGCAGACCGCGCCATCACCGCATTACTGCTACGCCGCGAAGTGGCTCATTTAAGCGTGACCGCCCACTTAGACAGCGCGGCGGTAGGGCCACTCGTAGACACCCGTGGCGGATCTTGCCTCACCTGCACCGACCACTACCGTACCGATTTTGACCCCGATTGGCCGCTGGTGGTTTCAGAGCTAGCGGCAATGGAAGCCCACCCCAATCCGCTGTTAATCCAGTGGGCAGCCACTGAAACGGCGCTGGCAACGTATTGGTTCCGACAAGGCCACAACGTATTGCGTTCCCTCACCCTGCACGCCGACCTTACCCACCCCGGAGTAACCCGCCGCAAATGGTTAGCGCACCCCGAATGTGCCTGTGCCCCCGCCACCCCATGTGCCCCCGCCACCCCAGCCCCGCTGGCGATAGCCGCCTAACCGCTACTGGAACCAGCGGCGCTCAGAGCAGCGCGCTCAGAGCAGCGGCGCTAGGAAGCGGGTGAGGGTGGCGCTCCAAGTCAGCAGCAGTTGGTCACGGGCGCGGGTGAGGGCTACATATAGCAGTCGCCCTTCTTCGGCTATCTGAGCGGGGGTGGTGGCTAACGGATGGGGCAGGTTGCCCTCGTTCAGCCCGACTACGGCCACCGCTGGCCACTCCAGCCCTTTAGCGGCGTGCATGGTTGCCAGCGTCACGCCGTAGCTTCCGGCATCGGCGTCATCTTTTAGATACGCTGGGATTTGGGCGGCTTCCAACGCTGCGGCGAGCGCCTCAAGCTGGGTGCGGGTGCGGGACAACACCGCCATCTCATCCCAACCCATACCGGTGTTAGCCAGTGACTCCAACCAACCGGTAACGTTGCGGATTTCGACGGCGGCGTTGTCGGCGGACTGTGCGCTCACCACACCACCCAAACCGCGTTCTGCGATGAGTTCTACTGCGTCAATATCATCCGGCCACGCCGCAGCCAACCGGTTAGCTAGCCGGGTGATTTCAGCGTGACTACGGTAATTGTGGGTGAGCTCGAAACGTATCGCGCTGGGATAGACCCTCGTGAAGTCATACAGAAATGCAGCATTTGCGCCCGCGAACGTATGAATGGTCTGCGCCGGGTCGCCCACTACGCAGATGTCCTCGTTCTCCCCCAGCCACAGCAGCAGCAGCGCGTACTGGATGCCGGAAACATCTTGAAACTCATCGACGCTGAAGTGGCGGTAGGTGCGCGTCACCTCGCCCGCCACCGCCGGATAGCGATGCAGCATGGCGGCGCAGGCGAGCAGTACATCGTCAAAATCCATCACCCCTTGGGCGCGTTTGGCGCGCTCATACGTCACCCAACTAGCAGCAACGGTCTCTGCCTCCATCTGGGGCACCTGACGGCACAGCAGCGCCGCCTGTTCCGCGTAGCGCGCTTGGGTGACGTTAGAGGTTTTCGCCCAAGTGATTTCGGTGGCAACCGCGCGTACCAAACTCCGCTCCGGGGTGATGCCTTGCGCAGCGATGGCTTGGGTGATGAGCCCCGTATTATCTGCGCGCACCTGCGGCAAAGCGGAACCGGTCACTTGTGGCCAGAAGTAGCGCAACTGGCGCAGCGCCGCCGCATGAAACGTGCGCGCCTGCACGCCAGCAACCCCCAACTGTTCCAGCCGTTCCCTAAGCTCTGTGGCCGCCTTATTGGTGAAAGTGAGCGCCAACACCGCCTCCGGGTCGTACTCCCCGCTGGCCACCGCATGAGCGATACGGTGCGTGATGGCAGTGGTTTTGCCGGTTCCGGCTCCAGCCGCCACTACCACTGGACGCGCCAGCGTTTCGACCACACGCAACTGCTCGTCGTCCAGTTCGTCCAGAATGGGGTTCACAGGATTCAGCCTAGACGAACGCCGCCTAAACCTCGGACAAAGACCTGCGTCAAAACTGTCACCGCGAAATGCGGCGAAACATTAGGTAAATGCCGCTCACTGCCGTACATTGCTGGGTAGAGAAAGAAAAGAACCGTCAGTGAACCACGTTAAAGTTGAGCGTACATTTTCTAGGCCCCCCAACGACCTACCCACAGTTGAGCGCGTGCCTACTTGGGTCATGCTCTGTGAACAGGTGAGCGCATTCTTGGGCGAACTGCCCGCAGACCCTTTCACCCCCCAAACGCTGATAGTGCCGTCGCTGGGGCACGCCCGGGTGTTGGCGCAGTACGTCGCAACTGCGCGCCCGCAAACGCAAGCAATCGCTGCCGGGGTTGATTTCCTCACTCCACTTCGGCTTTTACGGCGCGCCACCGGCGGCGATGAACGTTGGAGCGTCACTAGTCTGGCGCAGAGCGTCGCCACCATCTTGCCCCACAGCGCACACCAACTAACCTCCGGGCGGCTGGTCAGCGAAGCGCTACGGGTGGCGGAACTGTTTCGCCGCTATCGAACGTACTGCCCAGAACTGCTGCACGCTTGGGAGAATGGTGAGGACATAACCGCTACTGGGGAGGCTTTGGATGCAACGCAGCGCTGGCAAGCTGAGGTTTGGCGGCAGGTGGTGGCCACCTTGGGAACACCACCCGATGCCGCTGCTGCCGCTGCCACTATCGCACCGGATTCCCCAGTGGGCGTGGTGCTGGTAGGGGGGTATACGGCGTTCACTAGGGAACTTGTTACTGCGCTCGGAGCTACTCGCCCGATACGAATCTGGCGCTACGCCCCAATCTCGGACGTATCCGTATCTGACATCGCCATCAAACGCTATCTGCCAACTACCGAAGCATCGTATTCATCCCCCCCAACGCCCGCCGTAGCGTATCTAGCACCCACTGACCACAACCCGCCGCAGCCCACCCCCGCGCCCTCCCCGCCGCCGACTGCCACCACTCCCCTATCCCTGTTGGCCGCGGCTCAGGCTCGTATCAGCGGCCAACCCCAAACCTTTAATGCTGCTAATGCTGCTAATGCTGCTAACGCCGCCGCAGACAGTTCCATACAGATTCATCTCGCGCATGGCCCGTCGCGGCAGGTCGAGGTGTTACGCGAAGTGCTCTGCGGGATACTCGCTGACGACCCGACGTTGGAGCCGCGTAACGTGCTTGTGCTAGCCAGCAGCTTGGAAACGTATGCTCACCTGCTGCAATCCGCATTCCATCCCACCCTGCAGGGTCATCCCGGGCATCGGCTGCGGGTGAGCATAGCCGCTAACCAACTGCCCCGTCCGAATGCGGCGTTAGAACTGCTGCTGCGCGTCCTAAAGTTGCGCTCGGCTCGCTGCGAGATTACCGACCTCATCGACATCGCCGCCCACCCGCAGGTCATGGCGCGGTTCGGTTTTGACGCCGCCGCGCTCGCCCGGCTGCGCGAACTCACCACTCAGGCGGGCATAATCTGGGGGTTGGATGCCGCCCAGCGGCGCTGGTTTGGGTTAGAGAACATACGTCAATCCACTTGGTTTGCGGGCGTAGAACGGCTGACCATCTCGGCTTTGTTTAGCGCCACCGCGCCCAGCCCCCAAACCACGGTGCTGCCAGTGGAGGGCGTAGAGACGCAGGATTTGGAACTCATCGGAGCGTTGGCGGAGTTGGTCTCTAGGTTGCGCCGCGCCGTCTCCGTGAACGCGCAACCTGCCACTTTTGACGCTTGGCGGGAGCGGCTGTTGGCGCAACTCGATTGGCTGGCTGCCCCGCTCGGGCCGGACGACAACACTATCGCTGATGCGCGCGCCCTGCTGGCGACCCTGCAGGATGCTACCGGAGCCCCGGAGGTGGAAGCTACCGATTTAGTCGGGTTGCTCGCCAAGCTTTCCGCTGCGGAGCGCGGGCGCGCCGCGTACTGCAACGGTTCCCTCACCATCACCCAGTTGGGCGACTTCACTGGTGTCACCCACGATGTGGTGGTGGTGTTGGGGGTTGCTGACGACCAGTGGCCGCACCGTAACCCCCTTGACCCCGATGACCTCACCCCGGACACCGTACAAACTGCGCTGCGCCGGGAGGCGCGCTGGCAACTGTTGGCAGCGTTGCTGGCGGCTCGGAAACGCTTTGTGGTGGTGACTCAGGGGCTTGACCCGATAACTAACCGTCCGCTGGCCGACCCGCTGGCGATACGTGACCTGCGTAGGCTGGTGGCCGCTTGTGGGGTGCCGGATTCCCAGATAATACGCAGACACCCACTCCAGCCGCATGACTGGAGCGAGTTTGTCACGGAAAACGCTGAGGTAGAGGTGCCGTTCAGTTTTGATGCCGACGCGCTGCGCGGGGCGCTCGCCGCAGCGGAACCGGGCACCTCGGCGCCACCGCGCTGGCAAATTGAGCTGCCTTTCCGCGACGCTCCCCCGACAACCGAACAGGTGGAGTTAAGCGATTTGGAGACGTTTTTCCTCAACCCGGCTCGGGAACTGCTCGCCGCCCACGGCCTCAGGCTTAACCGCTGGGATACGCTGCCGCGCCGGGAACTCCCGCTTGAACTGGATGCCCTAGCCCGCTATCAGGTGGGGCAACGCCTGCTGGACGATACGCTGGCCGGGGTGCCAGTGCCCGATTCACTACGTCGTATACGCCTAGCTGGGCTGGTGGCTCCCGGCGAGTTGGGTAGCGACCAGTTGGCGGCCATCAACCACGATGTCCAAAACATCGCCCAACAAGTCACCAAAAAACGCGGCACGCCAGCGCTGACCCGGTTGGACGTTGACGTGAGCGGCATACGAATCACCGGAACCCTCACCACTTGGGACGGGAAACTGTTGGAGTGGCGTTTCGGTTCCGTCAAATCCGCGCAAGTGGTGGGGTTGTGGTTGCAACTGTTAGCGTTGAAACTCAGCCGCCCCGATGTGCCAGCGCTCGGAGCAGTGATTGGGCGCGGCACGCCGACGTATCTACGCGCCCCCGAGGTGCCCCAAGCGGCACAACTGCTGCGCGAGATGTTGCAGTTACGGCAGGCCGGGCTCACCCAGTTGGTGCCGCTGCCCGTGGAAACGGCGGCGGCTTGGATGGGGTTCACCACTTGGTCTCGCAAAAACCCGGCAGATATGGCCGCCGAGGCTTGGTTGGGCAATCAGTTCCGCGACATCCCCGGCGAGGCCACCGCACCCGACCGCCCGGAGTGGTCGTATTTCTTCCCGAACCGCAACTTCGCAGAACTGCTGGTGCCCCCTCCGCTGCCCACTGACCCCGGACGCGCGGAACGCTCGCACCCCGTGCCGCGCCCCCCTGTCCGTCCCACTAAAACGTCAGCTAACCGCTCGCGTTTTGAGAGCCTAGCCACCTGGTTTTGGCAACCGATACTCGCCGCCAAAATCTCGGCTGCTGAATACGCCAACACCCGGATTGGGGCGCGTAATGTCTGAGCCCATCCCCCCGTTTGCCCCGTACCGTACCCCGCTTGAACCAGCCAGCAACTTCGCCGCTGCGCGCGTAACGCCGTTCGATTTGACCGGCCCGCTGCCCAGCGGAACCGTAGTGTTACAGGCGAGTGCGGGCACCGGTAAGACGTATGCCCTAGCTGCCCTAGCCACTCGCTATATCGCCGAGGGCGTAACCACGCTGCCGGGGTTGCTGCTCGTCACGTTTACCCATATCGCTACGGGCGAACTGCGCTCCCGGGTGTATGACAGGCTGTTGCAGTGCCACAGCGCTTTAAGCGCGGCTTTGCACGACGAAACCGTACCTGACAACGCCGTGGATAAACTGCTGGCCACTGCTGCCCCGGCCATAGTCTCAGAGCGGCTGCAGCGAGTCACGGAGGCGTTGGCCAGCATCGACTTAGCAACCATCGCCACCATTCATCAGTTCGCCGGGCAGATGTTGACCGAGTTGGGGGCGTTGGCTGCCCACGATGCTTTCGACCAGTTTGTTGAAGATTTGACCGACTTGAAACACCAAGTGGCCGCTGACCTCTATCTGGAGGTGGCATCACAGCCCCAAAACCACTTAGCGCAGTTGCCGTATCCCGAGTTTCAGCACCTCATCACCCAAGCGTTAGAGAACAACACCGTTGCCCTCACCGCCAGCGACGGCAACACTGCCCTGCAAGCCACGGTGGCGCAGGCTCGCAGTGAATACCGCCGCCGCAAAGCGGCACTGCGCGTATACGGTTTTAACGACATCATGGAGCGGTTGCGCCAAACCTTAAGCGAACCCGATACGCAACGGGCAGCGGATACGTTAGCTCGGCGTTTCCCGGTGGTGTTGGTCGATGAGTTTCAAGACACCGACCCGGAGCAGTGGGACATTCTGCGCCACGCTTTTCTGGGGCGCTCTACTCTGGTGCTGATTGGGGATCCGAAACAGGCGATTTATCGCTTCCGGGGCGCGGACGTGTTTGCGTATTTGGAGGCGGTGCGCGCCGCCGACGCTGAATACACCCTACCCACCAACTATCGCGCCGACGCTCCGCTGGTGGCCGCCGTATCTGAACTATTCGCAACCGCCAATCTTGGCACCCCGGAACAACCCATCACCGTACCCCCGGTGGATGCTTATCACGCCGGTTCTCGGTTGCGCACCGTGGGTGACGGCGCGCCCGGTGCGGCAGGCGTTGGGGATGATACGCCGACGGTTGCGGAGCCCCCGCTGCTCCCTGCTGCGGAGATACGGGTGATTGATGCCTCACAAGCGTTGCCGGTCACGGCGGCGAGAAAGCGTATTGACAACGACCTTTGCCGCGTAACCGCCCAGTTGCTTGCCAACTCGCGGCTGATACGTGCCGGGGGCATCACCACCCAACTGCGCCCGGACGACATCGCGGTGTTGGTGTCGCGGAACCGGCGCGCAGAGGAGATTCGGGATGCCTTGACCAGCGCGGGCATCCCTGCCGCCATCGTCTCTGGGGCGCGCAGTGTACTGCTCAGCGACGCTGCCGCCGCTTGGTTGACGCTGTTGGAAGCCGTAGCGGACGCCACCCCGACGCGGGTGTCCCGGTTGGCACTTGGCCCGCTGGTCGCTTTGAGCGCTGCCGCTATCGCCGCTGATGCCGACCTGCTGCCGAGTTTGCGCGCCGGATTGGCTGCCGCTACCAGCAGCTTCCCCAGTAGCGGCGCAAACGGTCTGTTGGAGTGGTTGCGTACCGATTACGACTTGACACCGCGTATCATGTCGCTGCCGGA